>JBAVWM010000027.1:0-9710 GCA_049697815.1 Methanoregula sp.
ATCTCGGCCTCTCGATGGGGCCGTTCCTCGGCGGGGTCCTGACCGACCGTTTCGGGTGGCGGAGCATCTTTTTTGTGAACATCCCCATCGGGATCTTAGCCGTTGCGCTGGTCTTCCTGTTCCTCAAAGGGGAATGGGCGGACTGCCGGGGTGAACGGTTCGACCTTGGCGGTTCGATCCAGTACGGCCTGACCCTCATCTGCGTGATGTACGGGTTCTCCCTCCTGCCGGACCGCGAAGGGTTTATCCTTCTCATTGCCGGCACGGTGATGCTTCTCGTGTTCATTGCCCGCGAGCTCCGCATCAGTTACCCGCTCTGGAATATCCGACTTTTCTCAAAGAACCGGGTCTTCCTCTTCTCCAACCTTGCAGCGCTGATCAACTACGGCGCCACCTTTGCCGTCACGTTCTTTCTCTCCCTGTACCTCCAGTACATCAAAGGGTTCTCCCCGGAACATGCCGGCCTGATCCTCGTAGTCCAGCCGGTGGTGATGACACTCGTCTCGGCCGCGGCAGGGCGCCTCTCGGACCGAATCGAACCGGGGAAGATTGCTTCAGCGGGCATGGCCATGACCGCACTGGGCCTCGTCCTCCTCACATTCACCAGGAGCGACACGTCGCTTTGGATGATTACCGGCATTCTCGTCATTCTCGGTATCGGTCTTGGCATCTTCTCGTCGCCGAACACCAATGCGGTCATGGGCTCGGTGGAGAAGTGCCAGTACGGGGTTGCCTCCGGCACCTTAGGTACGATGCGCCTTGGCGGGCAGATGCTCTCCATGGGTATTGCGATGATGGTGCTTGCGATCTTTGTCGGGAATGTCCCGATCACTCCTGAGCTCTACCCTGCGTTCATCGAGGGCATGGAGATCTCCATGATCATCTTTGCCGTGATGTGTATCGCCGGTATCTTCTTCTCGCTGGTCCGGTGCGGGAAAACCGGGAAAACCGGCGGGTGCCCTGCCTGACCCGGCTTTTTCGGGGGGACCGTGCCTGATCGGCATCCCATCCTCCTGATGACAAAAGGGTCCGAAAACACCGGTAGACCCGTGACGGTTACCGTTTATAATCCCCGGGCGTCATATCTCTGGATAAGAGTAAAAGATATGACCGAATTCCAGAATACCAGAAGCGTGCGTATGGAAAAGAACCGGATGGAATCCCTGACCGACGGGATCTTTGCATTCGCCATGACCCTCCTGGTCACCAGTCTGATCCTGCCCCGGAACGCAGCTGCGACCCTGAATTCGGGTGCCACCCTTGTTTCCCTGTTGCCGGATTTTTACCATTATGTCATTGCATTTTTCGTACTTGCGGCATTCTGGATGGGCCACCACGAACAGCTCAGCAGGGTCCACCATATCGATAATAATTTCCTGTACCTCAACATCATCAGCCTTTTTTTCATAACCCTCGTCCCGTTCTCCACCAGTTTTATCGGGGATTACAATGCTGATGTCATTGCCACCTGCCTTTTTGAGGGCAATCTCATGGTCCTTGGCTTGATGTTTGCCCTGCAGTGGCTGTATGCAACCCGGAACCACCGGCTGGTCTTTCCGGATCTCCCGGAATCTTATATCCGGCGGCGTTGGTACCACGGGCTGATCATCCCGTTCATATCCCTTGCCGCAATAGGTATCACCCTGTTGGGATATGACAGCAGTACCGTACTCTACATGGCCTTCCCCCTGGTCTCGTACGTGGTCAACCGGTACACCCGGTAAAGCATACCTGAATGAGCAGATTAGAGCAGGTTCTGCAAAAAAAAATCTATGGTTTCCCGTCACCGATCCGTGCCGGATTCACGGGAGAATGTCCATGCTCTCTCCCGGCTGAAGCACCGTCACCCGGATATCGGTCGTCCGCTCGACCGCTGATTTCAGCGTGAGCGGATCGGCGGCAATCTTGTCCCAGGTATTATAGTGAATGGGAATAACCGTCTTTGCCCCGATGAAATTTGCCGCTATCATCGCTTCTGCCACACCCATCGTAAACCGCCCGCCAACCGGCAGGAGCGCCACATCGGGATGATAGAGCTCCCCGATAAGTTTCATGTCCGAGAAGAGCCCGGTATCCCCCGCATGGTACACCTTCACGCCGTCCATCCCGATCACGAACCCTGCCGCCGCCCCGCCGCTGAATCCAAGCCCTGCCTCCTCGATAGACGTGGAATGCAGTGCGGGAGTCATCGTGAAGGAAACACCGTCGAGCGTTATCGTCCCGCCGATATTCATTCCTTCAACAGCAAGGCCTTTCTTCTTGAGATATCTGGCAATCTCGGTGATCGCCACCGTCTTTTTGTTGAGCCGGGCAGCCTCACCCATATGGTCATCGTGCCCATGGGTGATGGCAACGATATCCGGGTTGGTGGCAGCGACACTCCCGCCTTCAATAAAGGGATCAATGAGGACTTTTTTTGTTCCGGACAGGAGTATGCAGGAATGGCCCAGCCAGGTGAGTTGCATATATGCAGATAAGGCTCTTATCGGATGAAATTTTTCATTGTGCGATACGGCAAACCAGATGCCGGCGAGCGCACACCATCACTAAAAAGGGAGGAGAGCCGGAGTAAGGGTTTCCCTTACGTCACGTCTATCAGTTCAGCTTCTGTGATATCTATGGAGTCGCCAAGACTGTTGTCGGTGGCGCTCCTGGTCATCTGTTCGGAGAGATCGCGGTCTTCCATGACATCGCGGATCCGGTCGATATAGGGATCGATGGTCGGGTCTTCCTGTTCCTCGATCACGTGCCGGTATTCGCGGAGGGTCGAGGGGCTGACGCCAAGTTCCTCGGACACTTCCTTCATGGTCTTGCCGGATTCGATGAGATCTTCCATCTTCTCCTTGTCAAAGGGCATCTTGAAATCAAGCTCGCGGAAGAGCTTGAGCCTCACCCGGGCCCGGGCAACCGTCTTTGACAGTTTCTCGTCACCGAGTTCGCGGGCGATCTCGGTATCGTTCTTTCCTGCGTAGAAAGAGGTGACGAGCTTTGCAAGCTGGATGGGTTTTAAGGAGGTCTTGAAGATTCCCTGTTCCGTGATCTCCCGCATGACGAGTGCGACCTCTCGTTCGATCGCGTCGCTGTCTCTCAAGGTACCATGGATATTCTTCATCGGTTCGACAATCTTGGTCTTGCCCGACATGGTGCTGAAGAGTTTCAGAAGCTGTGCCTTTCGTTTGTCTTCGGTCATTGCATACCCCGTATTGGGATTAGGATATACAATACTTCGTCTACTATTTAATGCTATCTTTATGCCTTGTTTGACCAAAAGACCTTTAATACAGTGTTAAAAGGGTTTGCGGTCGGTTCCTTTTTTTTTTTGAAGATCCGATATTTTTTTTGATTTTTTTTTGCTCTGGAGAAAACCTTTTTTCACATCATATGATGCCCCCCTCCTGCGCCAAGTTGCCCCCCATTGGGGGACGGGGCGCATTACAAGGCCCGAATCAGGTCACGGGAATTACATCGTTATCACCATTGGGGTATACCCCCTCGGCGGGGCAAAGCTCCCAGGAGCGTCAGAGTTTTTTTACATGATATCTCCAGAGCAGATTTTTTTTACTCCGTGGCACTCAATGCATCAGATCCACCACTGCAGGAAACTCCGGGAGAGCCCCACAATTCGCGTTTCTGCTGACGTTCTCGTGGCAGATATATATTTCAGGAGTGCAGTCCATATTCGCTTATTTAAGGTCTGTGCAATGAAAAAATGGAATACAACCGGTATTTCAGCCGTCCTGGTTATCGGGATTGTTCTGATGAGCGGATGCACAAACATGTCGTCCACAGGCACAGTACCAGATACAGCAACTCCGACCCCGACACTACCAGTACCAGTGACGATAATTACACCTGAAAAAACAATTGATACGGTACCGGTAACCCTGCCTGCAATTACACCGGAGAAAACACGGGAACCGATTTCTGATTCTGCCTTGAGAGCAAAGATTCAGGAAGCAAAGAACAGGCTGAGTATGTATAAAGATAGTGACAAGGCAGACACCATTGTCGCCAGAGGTTCCTATTGCGAAGTGAAGCAATCAAAAGAACTTGGATGTGTCATTGACGTTAATACAGGAGATATGAACTATGTGAAGGGAGATTACGGGAGCATGAATGGAGATCTCTTCATGCAGAATATGAGCCGGGGGCACACGTATAGTATTCTCCACTCGCACTCCAAGAACTGGATTATTTGCGAGGGTGAAGAAACAATAAATTTTGACACATTTTCATTGAACGACCTCGCAATGGGATACACCCTTGGAAAACAGGGATACCATATTCAAAATTTGATCGTGGTAAGCGACAGGGATTACGAAGTCTATCCAATGACGAGGGACGACTGGAAGACAAAGGAAGAGATATACCGTAGCGTTGAACATATCGAGCAGCGCAAGGAGATGAATTTTCATACCGAATACAACGGTGTGAGATACTACGATGTGGATAACCTTATGCCCCTCCTGACAAGGGAACTCGATTATGTCTACACGATTAATAATGCAGCCGTTCCTCATTGAGATTGCCGAAGCTGGTTGAGATAAAATCTCATGAGTATACCCTTCAATCCGAACGCGAAGAGTGAGGCCGCAATTGCGTTTCTGTTGGCGTTACCCTGCGTTGATGGGATTTTCTCCTGATGAAAGAAAGGCTGGTTTCATCTTCGGAAAAACGAGAGGTATAATATCTGTCCGGAATAATTGGTATAGAGAATTTGGATTTTTAAAGAAGTGATAGAGAGTGATACAAGGTTCTGGGGATGTTTTTGAGAACGTGATGGAACTTGCCCGGCGCAGGGGTTTTGTCTGGCCCACCTCCGAGTGTTACGGTGCCGTGGCGGGTTTCATCGATTACGGCCCACTGGGCGCGATGATGAAGCGACGGATAGAGAATATCTGGCGGGAATTCTACGTTATCAGGGAAGGATACTACGAGATCGAGTGCCCCACAATCGCACAGGAGGCTGTTTTTATAGCCTCCGGCCATGTGGCAGGATTTGCCGACAAGATGTGCCAGTGCCCGCACTGCAAAGAGTACCTCCGTGCCGACCATGTTGCGGAAGGCGGGGGGATGAAGAACGCATCCACCATGAAAAACGAGGAGCTTGCCGCAGCGCTCGCCGACTGCACGTGCCTTGCATGCGGGAACGTGCTCGGCCCTGTCGATGTTTTCCAGTTCAACCTGATGTTCAAGACCATGATCGGCCCGGGCACCCAGCGGACCGGCTACCTCCGGCCGGAAACTGCCCAGGGGATGTTCGTGGACTTCAGCCGCCTGCTCCGGTTCTATCGCGACAAGCTCCCGTTCGGCGCCGTCCAGATCGGCAAGTCTTACCGGAACGAGATCTCCCCCCGGCAGGGCATGATCCGGCTCCGCGAGTTCACGCAGGCCGAGGCCGAGATCTTTGTCCATCCGGCCGAGAAGAACCGGCACCCGAAATTCAGCCGCTACGCAGAGTACCGGATGCCCCTCCTGACCGCAGAGCGCCAGCAGAACGACGAGGCCCCTAGTATCCTCTCCATGCGGGATGCGGTGGACAAAGGCATTATTGCAAACGAGTACGTTGCATACTACGTTGCGCTCACCCATGACCTCATGATCACGATCGGGATAAAACCCGAGAGGCTGCGGTTCCGCCAGCACCTGCCCGATGAGCTGGCCCATTATGCGAATGACTGCTGGGATGCCGAGATCTTCTCCGGCCGGTTCGGCTGGGTCGAGACAGTAGGCATTGCCGATCGGACGGATTACGATCTCAATGCCCACGCAAAGCAGAGTGGTACCCCGATGACCGTTTTCATCCAGTACGCAGAGCCGAAAAAAGTCCCGCGCCGGCGGATCATCCCCAACATGAGCGTGCTGGGCAAACAGTACCGCACAAAGGCAAAAGCGATCTTTACGGAACTGGAAACGGCGACTCCCACAAGAGACGGCGCAGATGTCGAAGTCGACGGCGAGATGATCCACATCCCTGCTGACCTGTTCGAGGTCCGGGACGAGATCATCGATGTCCGGGGCGAGGACATTGTCCCGCACGTGATCGAACCCTCGTACGGTATCGACCGGATGTGTTATGCGGTGCTCGAACAGGCCTATGACGAGGACATTGCCGATGGCGAGAAGCGGGTCGTCATGCGCCTCTCCCCGAACGTTGCCCCCGTGCAGGTCGCGGTCTTCCCGCTGATGACCCGCGATGGCCTCGATGAGATAGCCGACACAATAACCCGCACCCTCCACAGGCAGGGCATCATGGCGGAGTACGATGACAGCGGTGCCATCGGCAGGCGTTACCGCCGGCAGGACGAGATTGGCACCCCGTTTGCCGTCACTGTCGATTACGACACCAAGGAGAACAACACCGTTACCCTCCGCGACCGCGACAGCATGAAACAGGTACGGATTGCGATGGATGACCTGCCGGAGACGGTTGCTGCCCTTGTTGAAGGGAGCGTTCAGTTTGCGGAATTAAAATGATTTTTTCCATTAACAGTTTTTTTAAGATATTTGATAGGGGCTGATGCCCCCATACCCCCATTTGCGAGGACTCCCGCCGCCCCGAAAGGCGCCCCGCGGCGGTCTCAGGAACGTTTTAAAAAAATCCTCTTATTGCAGTAAGTGAATTCCTGCGGAACACAAGTATCCAATCCACAATTATTGCTCTGTAGAAATCTATTGCATCAGATATGATCGCCCTTGCGCCAGCCCTGCCCCGTTGGGGGGGGGCGCATGTGATGACTCTGCATTGCCTGCTCTGAAAAATTTTCCATTTCTGTGTACAGGTAATACGGCGTCATCGTAATGGGGGCGCCCAAGCGGCGGGGCGAAGCCCCTGGTGCGTCAAGTAACATGATTTCTACAGAGCAACAATTATCGTACGCACTTTTCGCAAACCCGGTAATCTGCCCGCCGTGCCGCGAAGCGGCCCTGAGGCGGTGTGCCATCTTTTTCAGATGCGGTGAAACCGAAGACCTGGTCGGTTCCGGGCACCAGTTTCAATGTGTGCACAATTCCCTATATTACCCAGGCACGCCAATCCACATCAGGAAACCATGAGCTGCATCAGCCATCCTCTCATCCGGCCGGACAGCCTCGAGTCCCGTGAGTACCAGCTCTCCATTGCCATGAAGGCGCTGGATGCAAACACCATGGTGATCCTGCCGACCGGCCTTGGCAAGACCGCTGTCGCCCTTCTCGTGGCAGCGTCCCGGCTCTACAACGAAAAGGGAAAGATCCTGATGCTTGCCCCGACAAAACCTCTCGTGGAGCAGCACCTCCGGTATTTCGAGCGGTATCTCCTTGTAAAACCCGATGAAGGTTCCAAAAGCTCCCCGTTCGTCATGTTCACCGGCGATGCCCCGCCCGGTGAGCGGACCGCGGAGTGGGAACGGGCAACGGTGATCCTTGCAACCCCGCAGGTGATAAAAAACGACCTGATAGCGGGCAGGTACACGATTGCGGATGTCACGCTCATGATCGTTGACGAGTGCCACCGGGCTGTCGGGAATTATGCCTACGTCTTCCTTGCCCGGCGCTACCTGTCCACTGCCAACAAGCCGCTCCTCCTCGCGATGACCGCGTCCCCGGGCGGCGTGCAGGAGAAAGTGCAGGAGGTCTGTTCGAACCTCGGGATCGAGCATATCGAGACCCGGACCGAGAACGACCCGGACGTCCACCCGTACGTATTCGAGCGGGAACTGGAATACATAAGCATCGACCTTCCGCCGGATCTCAAAGCAGCAATACAGGTCATTGATGCGCTTATCGAAGACCGGCTTGCCCTGCTCGCATCGCTCCACTTCACGGTACCGAAACGCGACAAGCTCACGATGAAGGCCCTGAATGCGATCAATGCCCAGATCCAGCAGCGGATCCAAAACCGCGATCCTGCCGGCTACGCGGCTGCATCGGTCTATGCCGAGTGCATGAAGCTGAAGCACGCGGTCACGCTTGCCGAATCGCAGGGAAGTACGGTGCTCAAGGGATATCTTGCAAAACTGATTGCCGAAGGGACGGGATCCGGCGGGAGCAGGGCAAGCCAGCGGCTCGCTGCCGACCAGTCCTTCCGGGAACTCTTCGAACATTCGGTGGCGTGGACAAAGGAACTGCACCCGAAGGTGGAAATCACCCTGGAGCTCGTCCGCGAACAACTCAAGACCCATCCCGACAGCCGGATCATCATCTTCGCCACGTACCGGGATACCGTGCAGCTGCTCGTGGATTACCTGAGCGCCGGCGGGATCGCCTGCGAGCGGTTCGTAGGCCAGGCAACAAAGGACGCCGAGAAAGGGCTCTCCCAGAAGAAGCAGATCGCCTCCCTGAACCGCTTCCGCGAAGGGGAGTTCAAAGTCCTCATCGCAACCTCGGTTGGCGAAGAAGGCCTTGATGTGCCTTCCACCGACATGGTGATCTTCTACGAGGCGGTGCCCTCAGAGATCCGCTCCATCCAGCGCAAGGGACGGACCGGCCGGTCCGGTGCAGGCCGGGTGGTCGTCCTTGTAACGAAAGGAACATCCGATGAGGTGTTCCGGCATGTCAGCCAGGCAAAAGAGAAGATGATGCACAAGAGCCTGCGCTCGATGGGGACCATGACTTCATCAGGAGCGCGGCCGCCGGTTTCGGTCGAGCAGGCCAGCATCGAAGAGTTCACCCCGCAGGGGCCAAAGATCGTCATCGATGACCGCGAGACATCGTCAAAAGTCGTGGAGGAACTCTCAGGCATGGGTGCCGCAATCCGGCTCGAACGGCTCGCCTGCGGCGATTACGCGATAGGCGACCGGATTCTCGTGGAACGAAAGACGGCGCGGGACTTCGTGGATACGCTCGTCAACCGGGATCTCCTCGGGCAGGTCAAGGCGATGGCGGATGCAGTGATCCGCCCGGTTATGATCATCGAGGGTGGCGACCTGTATACCCTGCGGGACATCCACCCGAACGCGATCCGGGGAGTGCTCGCAGCCCTTACCGTTGACATGGGCGTATCAGTCCTTTTCTCCCGTGACGAACAGGATACTGCCCAGATGCTCATGGTGCTCGCAAAACGCGAAGAAGGCGAACGCGGGGAACGCAAGGTTCATCCCCACAAGACCCACCGTTCTGTCCGCGAGGATCAGGAGTATATCATCTCGGCATTCCCGGAGATTGGGATGAAGAATGCCCGGTTGTTGTTATCTCATTTCGGTTCAATCCAGGGAATCGTCAATGCATCCGTTGAGGAGCTGGTCGCGGTGAAGGGGATCGGGGAGAAGACCGGCCAGAAGGTGTTTGAGCTGTGCCGGGCACGGTACGGGTGAATAGAACATAAATATGTAAATTTAATTGAGGGTACTGCATACCACATATAGTGCGATTCCTGCCGCCGCCCCGAAGGGCGCCCTGCGGCGGCCTCAATTACCGTTCCATTCTCATAACCGGTAATCCAACCCGCCATGCTTCGGAGAATCCCTAAGGCGGGGAACCCTGACAAATAACGATTGTTTTACACGATCCCCCAACCACAGCGTGCCAACCTTTTCGGGTCCAAAAAAACCCGGATCCGTTTCGCGCAAAAAAATCGCAATCGATCTCCGGCAAAAAATTTTCAATCGACCCCTCACTCCCTGCTATGAATTTTTCAATCGCGATCCGATCGATTGGTCGGACGGTCCACGCCGGAGAATGAAAAAAATTGTAGGTTGTACACCCATATTGTAGGTTAATTAACCTACAAT
>JBAVWM010000028.1:0-6090 GCA_049697815.1 Methanoregula sp.
GATGACAGTGATACCTGTCATGAGGACTATGCCGATAATGTGCGAACTGGCGCGGTCGGGTTCGGATGACAGAGACAATACGATCAGTTTTATTAAAGCAGATATAACTTTTTCGAAATGGTTTTTAAAAAACAAAAAATGGATGAGTGGTGTCCTGGCGTTTTGAGAAAATTGAAAAAACTGTAAAGTCTTTTTATATTCTTGCACCCCTGATCACAGCAACGATCCGTTGTGCCGTTGCCGGGTCCATAACCTGCGCAGGCACGAACCCGGCAAGCGTGATGAAAACGGTCCAGAATACTTTTCTGAACTGCTCGTTTTTACCGAACAGTTCGTGTCGGTATCCGACATCATTCCCCTTCGGATGATTTTGGGCAGGAAGATGAAGAGCAGCAGGAAGATCATCGCCGCGATGATGAATGAGAGCAGGTTCCCTATTCTTGGCACAATTACTCAATGTCATTCCCGGTTTGCACAGGGCCATTACTCATCCCACATTGACGGCAGAACCCTATCCCGACGTGATCCCCAAAACCGCACCTCCTTTTCTTCTCCCCCAAACATCCCAAAGCCCGTTCCGGAAGCCAGCCGCTGCTGGTACTGTCCTGTACTCTCCCCTGAGAAAAACAGGCATTTTCCAGCGTGAAACCATGTGTCGGACCATGCCAAAAAAAGCCTTACTGTCCTGCATTTTCGCGTTACTATCCGGTAAATCCCTCAAAAAAGAGGAAAAGGAGCCCCATCCGGGCTCCGTCGGGTTACGCTCCTCCTGACCTTCCTTAATCCGTTAAAATAAATATCACCGGCACTAAGCAATGGTCAATAATCCATCCCAGGTATCGCAGTCCATGGCACTTTCACCAGCCCCGACCGATTCAGCCCCGGACTCCAGGAAGGGAAAAGATTTCTACCGTGAAGGTCTTGTTCTCGGACGTGAAGGCCGGCATGAAGAGGCACTGAAATTGTTCGCCCTTGCCCTGGCACAGGACGCGGAGCTGGCACTTGCTTTTGTCGGCAGGGGTTTTGCGCTTGGCAAGCTTGGCAGGTTCGACAAAGAGATTGAGTGCTGCGAGCGGGCACTCGAACTGGACCCGTACTGTGTCGATGCATGGAATAACATGGGGTTCGCCTACGGTAAGCTCGGACGGTTTGAGGAGAAGGTCGATTGCTGCGAGCGGGCGCTCCGGATCGATCCGGAGAATGCCACCGCATGGAATAACAAGGGGGTGGCCCTTGGCATGCTCGGCAGGTTCGACGCGGAGCTCCGCTGCTGCGAGCGGGCAATCGAACTCCGGCCCCGGTACCTTTCCGCGTGGGTCAACAAGGGGTACGCTTACGGGAAACTCAAGAGGTACGAAGAGGAGGTCATCTGCTACGACCGGGCACTGAAAATATACCCTTTCTTCCTCTCGGCCCTGATGAAGAAAGGGGTTGCCTTGATCCGCCTGAAACGTTACCGCGAGTCGCTTGAAGTCCTTGACCGGGCCCTTACCCTTGAACCCGACAATGTAAAAGCGCTCTACCGGAAAGGTCTCGCGCTCAGCATGCTCGGAAAGCACGACGAGGCGGTCGCCTGCCTTGAAAAAGCCCTGAACGCAGATCCAACCATAGCCGATGCATGGGTCGTGATGAGCAACTCGTGCTTCATGCTGGGCAGGCTTGAAGAATCAGCGCGGGCATTCGACCAGGCGTACTATCTCGATGTCAAGGTCGTCCGTGGTGGTGTCATCAAGGGGCTCTCGCTCCTGAAAAACGGCAAATTCGACGATGCGCTGAGAAGTTTTTCGGATGTCTTTGGCGTCCTGCTCCGCTAATCTTCCGGCACCCCGGCAGGGCTCATCCTTTTGTTTTTTAAGTCCCTCACACGTACAGAGAAGCATGG
This sequence comes from Methanoregula sp., assembly GCA_049697815.1. GTDB lineage: Archaea > Halobacteriota > Methanomicrobia > Methanomicrobiales > Methanospirillaceae > Methanoregula. Next base: position 1,883 of record JBAVWM010000028.1, read on the forward strand.
ATGTTGAGGAATATGCCCGTAAAAAAATTGCGGGAGGCGCCACTGAGGCAGCAGTGGAGGAGGGGCTTGTCAATATCATCCGTTCGTATAAGACCGTGAATCCTTCCTATGCATCCGCGTTTGCCCGGGCAGTTATTGAAGAAGTGAAAAATACACAAGGATTGTCCGGGGACTTTTTTTCATTCGAACCTGCCGGTGTACACATGGGGGAATTCGGTGTTGGCTCGCGAGGGAAAGGCGATTTTTTTGCCCACCGCCAGATCGCCCGCATCATCGGGAAGAGCTCTGCCACGGTCGGGGTCGATGAGATGGATGATGGCGGGGTAGTCCGCTCCGGGGGCGAATATATTGTCTGCACCGTGGATGGCATGCACTCGCGGCTCTCGGATTTTCCGTTCCTGGCGGGATTCCATGTGACCCGGGCCACGCTCCGGGATGCAATGGTCATGGGTGCCAGGCCCGTCATGCTCTTCTCCGATATTCACGTTGCCGATGATGGCGATGTAGCGAAAATCTTTGATTATACTGCCGGTATCACCACGGTCGGGGAAGCGATGGATGTGCCACTCGTCTCCGGATCAACGCTCCGAATCGGGGGCGATATGGTCCTGGGCAACCGGCTCACCGGTTGCGTTGGTGCAGTCGGTGTTGCACGGCACCTTACCGCACGAAGGGGAACGCGCCCGGGGGACGTCCTCTTGATGACCGAGGGTGCCGGCGGGGGCACTATCGCCACGGCAGCAATCTATTCCGGTTTTGCGGACGTGGTGGAACAGACCATCAACCTGAATTTCCTCTTTGCCTGCGAGACCCTGATGAAGAGCAGCGTGTTTGACGGCATTCATGCCATGACGGACGTGACCAACGGCGGTCTCCGCGGCGATATTTTTGAGATGGCAGAAACGGCCAGGTGCCGTATCGTCATCGATGATGCGTCGATCAGCAGTCTTGTCGAGCCCCATGTCCGGACAATGCTGGAAAACCTGCAGATCGATTATCTTGGGGTGTCCCTCGATTCGCTGCTCGTGGTTGCTCCCGAAACCATAGCCGATGAGATCTGCCAAGTCATAGCTCAGGCCGGTGTTTCCATGCACAGGATCGGCTCTGTTGAGGAAGGCGGACCGGAATCCGTTCTTATGGTCGACGGAGAAGAACGCGATTTCTCTCCGCGGTTCCGGGAATCCGCGTATACGCCGGTGAAAAAGGTTGTCGATACCGATGCCCGCAACTTTGACGAGATGAAAGAGAACGTGCTGAAAGCATCGGAGGCAGCGATCCGGAAAAAGGAGCGGGTTTTAAAGAAACTGAGGGGGAAGTAATTTTTCCCGCTGTGGCGGACTGCATGGAATTATTCTATGGAATCCTTACAAAAATAATCAAAATTTATGAGAGCCCTCCCGCCTCATGGCCTCTGTACGGCACGGCGGGGCAGAGTACCGGGTTCGTGCGCTAGGAAGATAGTATACCGTGTACAAAAGGAATTTTCACCGGGCTCTGCACACGTAACCTGCCCGCGAAGCCCCGATAAAATGGCCGGGTGACCCCGAAGCGGGGGAATGCTCATAATAATAATGAGAAAAAATATCAACAGCTGGAGCGTAGAAATCCCCTGCCCGCCTTACTCCTTCTTTGCGCTGACAAAGATGTTAAAGGCAAGCTGGGGCATACTCTTCTCAACGAAAGGTTCGACCTTGGTGGCGAGGGAAAAGACCGGGTCGATCATGTCGATATGGGCAAATGAGCACCATTTCACATCAACGTCACGGAACCCCGTAGTATCAAAGAGGCCGAACATCTCGCTCTCATTGTAATAATGCTCACCAAAATCCCTCATGACCACATGATTGACCCGGATCTTTTCACTGATCTTATAGAGAGAAGGGATCCCCCTCGTGATCAGTTTCTTGCCCATCGTGCAGATGGCAAGGGAACCCCCCGGCTCGAGGACACGGTACACCTCCGAGAGCATGGCAACGGGGTTTTTGACATAACTAAACACAAGAACACTGGATACTGCATTGAACGAGCAGTCCTTAAACGGCAGGCTCTCGCCGGTTCCCACGATGAACTCGCAGTCCGGGCAGCGGCGGCGGGCCTTTGCCACCATCTTCCCGCTGATGTCAAGGCCGGTCCCCTGTCCCCCGTGCCGGATGTATTTCTCGACAAACAGGCCGGTCCCGCACCCGATATCGAGCAGGTTTCCCCCTTCGGGAAGTGCTTTCATGAGGTGGTTGCTCAGGTGCGTGTGGTATTTTCTCCCCCGGTGGTGGTCGTAATGGTGGTCGTACGTATCGGCTACACCATCATAATGCTGGCGGATCTTTTCCGTTTTCGTGCTGCCGCTCATGAAAAAACATCCCGTATGCCGGTGGCAAATGCCCCCAGCTGAATATATTCGTTATGGGCGTGCATCAAACGGTACTCCGCATCAGCAAGTGCAATCGCAAGAGCAGGGTGATTGTACTCTTTCTGTACTATGGTGCGGGCTTCATACAAAACTTCGCTTCCCGAAAGGCCGTAATCGATCATGAGGGACTCCATGCGGCGGATTCCCCCCCGCACATCCCCTTCCCGGAGTGCGTTTAAGGCCTGATCCATGATCGTGGCGTTCTCTGAAGTGCTCTGCGCCAGGAGATCCTCGCAACTGCCTGACTGGAGCGCTGCCTGGAGGAGCAGGATGGCACGCCGCATATCGCCGGCTGCAGCCTGGGCGATGAGATCGAGGTCGTCATCGGAGCACGCCGGCAAACCCCCGGCTTCCCTTGCCCTGATATCCATGATATGAGCAAGAACAACATCCTGGCCGGTCGGGGCAAAAAAAAGGGGAAGGCAGCGGGAGCTGATTGCCGGAATGATCGCGCTCGGGTTGGTGGTTGTGAAAATAAACCGGCAGGTCGTGCTTGTCCGTTCCATGGTCCTGCGCAGTGCCTGCTGGGCGTCGCGGGTGAGCGCATGGGCGTCTTCGAACACCATCAGCTTGAACTCCGCGTCCAGCGGGCGCATGGACGCATACCATTTGAGGATATACTTGAAATTCGCGATCAGGGACTGGCTCCTCTGGTAGAGATGGGAATACCGGTCGTCCTGTTCAAGAAACGATTTTCCCTGGGAAAACAGGTCCGACACCGGGAAAACCGACGTGTTCAGTTCCCAGCTCTCGTGATACAGGGCCCGTGCAAGGCACGCGACTGCCGTGCTTTTCCCGGTACCGTGCGGGCCGGTCAGGATAAGGTGGGGAAGCGTACCGGATGCGGCGAACGATGACAGGTGCTGGACGGCCGGCTCCTGGCCCAGAATTTCCAAAAAGCTCACCGGCCGGTATTTTTCAGTCCAGAGCATGCGCTAACCTCATGGTCATTTCACGTATTGCTTCTGATAAAAGATATGTATTGTCAAGGGTTGCGAGGAGTTCTCCCCGTTCCGCAGGAGAAAGGGTCCGGCAGGCACAAGCGATGTTCGGGAGCGCGCGGGTCAGTTCGTCAACAATCGTCAGCGTCGCCCTGCGGGAAGTCCGTGAGAGCGGATTGAGGTCGACTGCGATCACGGTCTTTCCCATCCCGACCAGCGCTTCGCACCGGTCGCCGTCCTCGAGCGGCACCAGGATGACATCTGCGGAAAAGAGCCCCTCCCGCCGGCACCAGGCCCGGTCATGGGAGAGGGGGAGGAGGCGTTCTGCCGGGCCGGAGAACACATCTGCCCCCCTGCTCCTGAGCAGGTCTTCGATCAGGTTCACGCGTTCCTCTGTCCGGTGGAAGAGGTTGACCTCGACTCTGGCACCGCATGCCTTCTGGAGGTCGGCAATCTCACCGGCAGCCAGTGCAGCGGCATTCCCGTTCACGGAAATGACCGGATGCCGGGCAGCAAGCAGCAGGGCTGCTGCGGTCCGTTCGGCGATGAGGGCGCTTTCGGTTGTCCGCTCGCCGATGAAGTAATCGAAGGCCTCGCCCCTGCCGTGGGCGGTGAGACCTTCAAAGGAAACAATGCCACATCTGGCACTCTCTGCGAGGAGCTCGCGGGTGACCAGCGACCGGTACCGGGGATGATCCGGCGGGATCATGGCCGGACCCCGACAATCCGGGCGCCGGCCCGTGCCATCGCGAATGCATAGACGTCGCCGGATGCTGCAAGAATGTCCCGTGCTTCCAGGCCGTACGCGAACACGCCGTTGCCCAGCATGGTCATGCTGGCAGGAACATGGTTGTCAGTAC
>JBAVWM010000029.1:0-5324 GCA_049697815.1 Methanoregula sp.
CATTGTGAAAATGTAAAACCCCTTGTTGCCGATCTCCGTGCCAGATACCCTGAACTCAATCTTGAGATGCTGGAGGTTAATCAGAATAAGACGAACCTTGAGAAATTTGTGGCAATGCGCCTCCAGTACGTGCTTGGAACTGAAGGGAGCCTTCCGACCATCTTCATCGGCAAGGATGCATTGGTCGGGGAAATTGAGGTAAAGGATCATTTTGAGGAGAAGATTCTTGCCGAAAAACAGCGACTCGCCTCCGGCACTCTGGCAAGCCCGGTTAACCTGACCCCCGTTGGCCCCGGCAGCCCGTTGGTAACACCCGCGCTCAACCCGTTCATGGTCGTTTTTGCAGCGCTGGTAGACAGCACCAACCCGTGCGGTTTGTCAGTCCTTGTCTTCCTTCTGATCTCTATGGCTGCGGCGGGCAACCGGAAACGTATCCTGCTGGTCGGAGGCGTATATATCGCTGCCATGTTCCTGTTCCACCTTCTTGTCGGCATCGGGCTCTTCTCGGCGTTTTCCCTTTCCGGCCTTGCAAAACCCTTCGCCATCATCGGCGGGGCGATTGCTCTGATACTGGGTATTATCACGCTTGCCGATGTTCTCAGGAACAAAGAGAGCTACCTCCTCTCGATCCCGGAGTCCGGCAAAGGAATGCTTGGGACCTATATCCGGAAGGCCACGCTGCCGGCAGCGTTTATTCTTGGTATCCTGGCCGGTATCCTGGGCTTTACCTGCACCGGGGGGATCTATATCAGCATCCTTGGCCTCATGGGCCGGGACATGACGGTAATGGCAGGACTCCCCTGGCTTATCCTCTATAACCTCATATTTGTCCTGCCGCTTGTGCTGATAACGCTCCTTGTTGCCTATGGCATTTCTCCGGAGCGGGCTGATCGCTGGAGGACCGAGAACAAGCGCACGCTCCGGGTGATCATCGGTATCATCCTTGTCGTCCTCGGACTGGTCATCCTTTTTGGATGGTTTGGATAATTTTTTTAAAAACAGTTTATTCAGGGAAGATTTCCATTGCCCGAACATTCGTGCTGCCGGTCTTCGCTCATGGCAATGAGGATCTCGAATATCTTCTGGACGGATACGGGATCAATGCGGCTCTCGACCGCCTGTTCGAAGACTGATTCCAGCACACCGGCAGCCCGGGCTTCATCGTGAATGGGGAGGCTTTTGGCAACCTTGATCTGTGCGATCTTCCCGGCGAGTTTCTGCCGCTGTGCTATGAGCCGAATTATCTTGGTATCCACCTTTGAGATCTCCGCCCGTACCGCCTCGAGGGACATATCATGTACATCTCCGAGAATTCTAAATAAACATACCCATATGTCCCGGCACGAAAACAGATAATGGAGAACCGCCCTATCTGGTACGGAATATATATGCTTGAACGGATTACACGGCGCGAAGAAGCAGACCTTTTCATTGCCTGGCTGGCAATCTCGCTCTCATTCGCAATCATAATGATCGCTCCCTATGGTATCATGGGTCCGGTAGGACCGGTCAGCCCGGTGACTGCCCTGGTATCTTTTGGAATAGCCCTCCTTACGGTGGGTATAGGCTTCATTCTCCATGAAATGGCCCACAAGTTCACCGCGATCCGGTACGGCTACTGGGCAGAGTTCCGGAAGGACAATAATATGCTCCTTGTTGCGATTGCCCTTGCATCGCTGGTCGGCTTCGTCTTTGCCGCACCGGGAGCAACCGTTATCTATACCAATGCAGCTGACGGGCGCGGTCTGAGCCGGGAGCAGAACGGCAGGATCTCTGCCGCAGGGCCGTTGGTGAATCTGCTGCTCTGTATTGTATTTGCAGCACTCTTCTTCATTGCCGGGGGAGCTGTTGCGTTGAAATCCGGAAACCTCCTTGCCCAGATAGGTTTTGCCGGTATCCAGATCAATGCCATGATCGCCGCCTTCAACATGCTGCCCATCAGTATCCTTGACGGGAAAAAGGTCTTCTCCTGGAATATTCCGATCTTCTTCATCCTGATTCTGGCAGCATTCGGGACCCTTGTGGCCTCCTCTTATTTTTTCATCTGATTTTTTTTGTACTGCTGAAGGGGCACCGGCTTACGGACTGTTTAGTTTTTCAATAACGCGGACTACTTTCTGCCCCTTGTCATACGCATCTTTCAGCGCAGTCGGGTGGTTTCTGATACCCTTATACTCATCCATGTTGTTGGCGATGATATTGTCATAATATTCAAAACCGGTGCCGTTGAAGATGGCCGTGATCGCCGGGAAGGCCCCGTCAAAGACATGGTCCCAGTTCTGCCCGGCGGTTGAAACGAACAGCCCTTTGTGGCGCTTGATATGGTCATCGGTGAAATAGAGTGTTTTTAATATAAATTTCCGGGCCCAGAGGAACTGTCCGCGATCAATGAAACCCTTGAGTTCCGCGGTGATGCCCATGGTATAGATAGGAGAGGCAATGGCGAGGCAGTCGCATTTCAGGACCTTTTCGAACAGGACAATTGCATCGTCTTTTACCACACACTCACCGTTCTTATGGCAGGTGTTGCATCCCCGGCACGGCGCGTAATCGAGATCCTTGAGAACCACTTTCTCCACGGTTGCCCCGGCCTCTTTAGCCCCCTCAAGGAACGTGTCCAGCAGGGTTTCCGTGTTCCCGTGCCGGTGAGGGCTGCCGGAAATTCCAAGAACGGAGATGACCATGGCGACCTCAGAATGCCAGGCGTTTTTTAATCTCGGTGATAACAGCAGCACCGAGTTTCTCTGCATCCGCCTTTGCGGTCGGGTGGTCCAGGATTGCACCCTTCTCGTCAACGTGATTGATCATCAGGTAGTTGATGTCCCTTTCTTTTACCTCGATCACGTTATAAAAGCATTTCACCGATGGGATTGCGGCATCGAAAACATAACTCCAGTTCTGTCCTGCAGTCGAGAGGAAGATACCCAGCCGCTTGCCCTTCCGTTCCACGGGCACGACCGGCAGCTTCAGCACGTACTTTCGCGAGGTGAAGACCTGCGCCCGGTCTATCAGCATCTTTGCCTGTGCCGCAATGCCCATGCAGAAGATCGGGGCAGCAAGGATGATGATGTCCGCTTCAATGATCTTGTCATGCCAGATGTCCATCCCGTCTCTCTGGACACACTTGTTCAGTTTCTGGCAGGCATTGCAGCCTTTGCAGGGATTGATGTTGGCCTCGGTCAGCGGTACTTTTTCGATAACAACATCCGGATCCTGCGCCATCGCTGCAAGCACCCAGTCAAGCAGGATTTCTGAATTACCTCCCCGCCGCGGGCTGCCGGCAAAGGCAAGGACCTTGATTGGCATAGCAGGTTTCTTGGAGCGGGATGGTAAAATACCTTGGTTTTTGACCGGGATTCTCTCAATAAAAAAGACGGGGATCAGATTATCCTCCAGGCAGAGGTACGGGCCTTGCCTTATACCCTATGGCCGGCCGCCGTGCTCTCCTGTAACCGGATCAGATCGGGGAAACGATTCCCCATGCTGCCATTACTTCATTACTTCATCCAGCTGGGCCTTGCCGTACACGTATGCCGGCATGCCGGAGAGCAGGAACGTGACGCGAAGCGCCTCTTCGATCTCTCCCTTGGTCACCCCGAGATTTTTTGCACCTGCCAGCTGTGCCCGGACCGCGTGCTGGTCACGCAGGGCTGCAGCAATGGCTATGGCTATCAGTTTCTTGGTCTTTCTCGAGATCTCGCCATCGTCCCAGATGTGCTCCTCGAACCTCATAACAAGATTGAACATCTCGGGCTCATTCGTGGTCAGTTCCTTGAAGAACTTTGGCACCTTGCCTATCTTCTTCTCAAGGCCCTTGAGCTGCCTTGCTGTACCTGCTTTCTCCGCCGGCTTCTTCACCGGTACTTTTTTTGTCGCTGGTCTTTTTACTGCCATATACTCACTCCTCCAGTACCATGGGTTCGCCGCAGCAGATCAGTTCTCCGCCGCCGGCCTCCTTTACCACAACTACGTTACCGCAGATCTCGCACCTGAAAACCTGCCCCTCTTTTGAAACATTCACCATGTCATATCCACCCGGAAGGGGAAAATCCTGGCTGTGAACACCCGGATACCTGCATTACAGGGATATCAGGTTGCGTTCAGCACCAGTGTTCATCTGGCGGTACGCTCGTGTCAGGAAAAAATGTAGAATTACATGTCGCTTTTGCCGCGTTTTGGCGGGTTTTTGGCATCCTCCGGCGTCTTGATGTCCGGCCGGATGTGGGTCATCGGGAAGCACTGGTACTCTTCACAGGCGCATGACGGGCATTTCCGGAGGTCCTGCTCGCTCTTGTCAAGGGTCAGTTCCTTTCCACAGTCAATACACACATATTTGCCGGGGCCGACTTTCTGTCCTGCGTTGTAGGTTTTCTGTTCAGGCATTTGTAACACCAAAACTCTCATTCACGTGAAAGATATATATGGGTTGTGTTCGTGCAAATTCCCGGATCAGGGAGACGTGCACATCTCGTCCCACCGGTTGGCATTCCAAAACTATATTGCGTCTTTTTTCATATGGTGTAGTATGGCTGGTAAGGTAATCGGTCTTCTGGGCAGTCCCCTCCCTGAAGGAAACACGGCGATCCTGCTGGACCGGGCTCTCAAGGGGGCCGCAGATGCAGGTTGCACAGTTGAGAAGATCGTGGTGAACAGCCTGGATTTCCAGGCATGCATGGAGATGATGTTCTGCAGGGAGCACGAGACCTGTATTATGGATGACGACATGCAGCAGATGTACCAGAAATTCCGGGAAATGGACAGCCTCATCATCGCCACTCCTGTCATGACCATGGGGATACCGGGTAAACTGAAATCTTTCATGGACCGGTTCCAGGTTTTTTTCATGGCGAAATACATGAGGAACCAGCCGCTTGTCGCTGCCGACACCAAGTCCCGGAGAAAATCCCTGGTCATCTGTATATCCGGGATGAAGATACCCGAAGTGTTCGTTGGTGCGAAACTGACCCTGCGGGCATTCCTCGATATTATCGACTGCCGTTATGCGGACGAACTCCTCATCAGCGACATGGATACCATCCGCGATATCCGGACCCGGCAGGACCTTCTCGATGCGGCCTATACCAAAGGACGCCGTCTGGGAGAAGCCCTCACAAAGTGAGCGCCCGCAGGTGCCGCACTGCGCTCCCGACAACCCGACTGCCCGACACTCCTGTCGATACGGACCCGGTGGATGAAAAATCACCCGGATGGCCCGGGGACCTGTCCCGGTTCTGTAATAATACCCCTTTTTCCCGGGTATTTCTGTGAAAAAAGGGCGGTCAGACAAGCCCCCGCTCTTTCATGCTCACATGGCCGGTCCGGGT
>JBAVWM010000030.1:0-2686 GCA_049697815.1 Methanoregula sp.
TATAAATCCCTGCGTATATGACCTTTAAGGTAATGCCTGAAGTGCAATTGAGGGTGGATTCCGCGTACCCCGGCGATCAGGGTGGCGGAAAGGCCCGGCTGGATCCCGAGACGATGCTCGCACTCAAGATTTCGCCCGGAGACCTGGTCGCGATCGAGGGAAAGCGCCGGACCGTGGCCAAGGTCTGGAGAGCCCTTGTCGAGGACTGGAACCAGCGCAAGATACGGGTTGACAATTTTACCCGGCAGAATGCCGGTGTCAGCATCGGCGATACCGTCAAGGTCGTCAAGATCGCAGACGAAATTGAAGCGAAGAGGGTGGTCCTTGCACCCCCGGAAGACCTGCCCCGGAAGATCCCGATCGCGAACAATCCCCATGTTGTGAACAGCCTGATCGATTTCCCGGTGGACAGGAACGATACCATCCCCATCGTGCTCGGCCTGCCATTCATCCAGCCGCAGATCGTCGGGTTCAAGGTTATGGAAGTCGAACCCGAGGAAGCGGTGATCATCACCAAGAACACCGTAATCGAGTTCTCCGACAAGCCCGCGGCAGGGTTCGAAGGGATCAAGAGGTTCAGCTACGAAGATATCGGGGGGCTCAAAGACGAGCTCCAGCGCCTCCGCGAGACGATTGAACTCCCGCTCCGGCACCCGGAACTGTTCCAGAAGCTCGGGATCGAGCCACCCAAGGGTGTCCTCCTGTACGGGCCACCGGGTACCGGTAAGACCCTTATCGCAAAAGCGGTGGCAAGCGAGAGCGGTGCGCACTTCATCCACATAGCCGGGCCGGAAGTCATATCCAAATACTACGGCGAAAGCGAGCAGAAACTCCGGGATATCTTCGATGAGGCCCGGGAAAATGCGCCCTCGATCATCTTCATCGATGAACTGGACTCGATCGCCCCGCGGCGCGAGGATGTGACCGGCGAAGTTGAGCGCCGGGTCGTTGCCCAGCTCCTCACCATGATGGACGGCCTGGAGGAACGGGGCCAGGTTGTCGTGATAGGGGCTACGAACCGGGTCGATGCCATTGATGCGGCCCTCCGCCGCCCCGGCCGGTTCGACCGGGAGATCGAGATCGGCGTCCCGAGCGAGCCGGACCGGATCGAGATCATGAAGATCCACACCCGGGGGATGCCGCTTGCCGACGATGTCAATCTCGACATCCTTGCCCAGCAGACCCACGGGTTCGTGGGCGCCGACCTTGCCGCTCTTGCCCGGGAATCGGCGATCCGCGCCCTCCGCCGCTACCTGCCGGACCTTGACCTTGATGCCGAGGAGATCCCGCAGGAGGTGCTGGACACGCTCAAGGTCTACGCAAGTGATTTCAGGAGCGCCCAGCGTGACGTGGGCCCGAGCGCGATGCGGGAAGTGATGCTAGAGGTCTCGCATGTGAAGTGGCAGAACGTGGGCGGTCTCGATGCAGCGAAGATCGAGGTTCGCGAAGCGATCGAACTCCCCCTGAAAGACCGGCAGCGGATCGATGATCTCGGGATCGAACCGCCCCGCGGCATCCTCCTGTACGGCCCTCCCGGCACCGGCAAGACCCTGATTGCAAAGGCGGTGGCAAGCGAGAGCGGGGCAAACTTCATCCCCGTCCGCGGCCCCCAGCTCCTCTCCAAGTGGGTGGGCGAGAGCGAGCGGGCCGTGCGCGAGATCTTCAAGAAAGCGCGGCAGGTCGCCCCCTCCATCATCTTCTTCGATGAACTGGACGCCCTTGCACCGGAACGGGGCAGGAGCAGCGACTCCCGGGTCCTCGACAACGTGCTCAACCAGATCCTGACGGAAATGGACGGTCTTATTGAGTTGAAAGACGTGGTCATCATGGGTGCCACGAACCGCCCGGAGATGGTCGACCCCGCCCTTCTGCGTGCCGGGCGGTTTGACCGGCTTGTCTACATCGGCGAGCCCGCGTTTGAGGACCGGAAGCAGATCATCGGCATCCATATCCGCTTCATGCCGCTCGAAGGATCGAGTCTTGAGGAGATTGTGAACCTGACGGCGCAGTACAACGAGGAGGCAATCGCTGAACTGGCCGAGAAGCTTGGCAGGGACAAGGCAGTAACTTCAGATGAGATTAAGGTATTCATCACCCCGGCCCCGGAGAAGATGACGGGGCTCCCGAGGGGCACCCGGCGCAGGCGCCTCATCGAACACCTGGCCGAGAGGAACCTGACCTTTACCGACCCGGCCCGGGAGGGTCTTGCTGCTGACCTCGCCGGTGTAACGGAAGGCTTCGTGGGATCGGACCTCGAGGCCCTCTGCCGGGAAGCCGGCATGCTTGCCCTCCGTGAGGGGGCCACGATCGTTTCCCGCCCCCACTTCGATGCAGCGAGGATGAAGGTCCACCCCACGATGAACGAGAATCTCCGCCAGTATTACGGCAAGATCCAGCAGCACTTCAAGGGCGGACTTCCCGAGAAAGTGCAGCCGCCGGAGTACCAGTAATTTTTTTTTAATAATACACCATACTTGGTGTGTATTTTTACAGGGGATAGTTGTCAAAATTGACTGTGCGCAAAAAATGACGAATCCTTGGGATATGGCGTACCCATGCAATTTAACGAAGAGTCAATAGTAGCAATCCTTTAAAAATTGCTCTGTAGAAATCCTCTTGCATCAGCTATGATCGCCCCCCTTGCGCCAGCCCTGCCCCCGTTGGGGGCGGGGGCGCATGTGATGAC
>JBAVWM010000031.1:0-9241 GCA_049697815.1 Methanoregula sp.
CGATTCGAACGCATGAACCTCTGCAGGAACGGATCTTAAGTCCGTCGGAGTTGGCCGGGCTTTCCTACCCTCGCGCTCTAAACTATTATCCCTCCACCACAAAAAAGAATCCGATCTCCGTTGAGCTGCCAAAAGGGATTCATCGTAGCACTGTGGCTTGCCTCCATGATCGATCCCTGGTTTAAGAAAGGCTGAATCGTACCCCGGGGATTTTGATTGATAGCCAGGACTCCCGGGATTGATACCCGGGTCATCTCCGGGCACCTTGAAAAAACCTTATATCAGAACGCAGGGGTATTGATGTTAGATAACCCTTGAACGCTGAACCAATGAAAAATATCCTGAAACTTTCCGGGTGGGTCGAGCGCGACGGTCGGCGGCTCTCGCCGGAGGAGATAGAAAAGATAGTCCGTGAGCGCCCGGGCGATCTCCTGCGGTGCGGGGGGGAGTTTTTTCTCGAATACGACAGGTGCCGGGCGCGGGATCATTTCGGGATCATGCAGGGTGACTGCCCGAAAGGGACCCTTATCTGCGATAATACGGTCCTCGGGACTATTGACCCGGTCGTACCGGACATGCCCCTTGAGGAAGCCATCATCACTGCAGTCAGGCTCCGCAGCGACGAGGGCATCACCGCGCTCTCCGGAGGGGTGGACTCGACCCTTGTTGCCCGGCTGGCCCGGCGCGAGTGCGTGGCGGTTGGCCTTGCCGGATCCCACGACCTCCGGCAGGCACGGCACGCGGCCGATGCTCTCGGCCTTGCCTGCACAACGGTCACCATCACACCGGCTGATATCGAAGACGCGCTCCCGGCGGTCATCGGGGCAATCCCAAAGAAGGACACCATGAGCACGAGCATTGCCCTGACCCAGTATTTTATCGCGCGCTCTGCTGCGGAGCAGGGATACCGGCGCATCATCACGGGACAGGGTGCCGACGAGATCTTCGGGGGGTATTCCCGATACCTCGAAACGACCTCGCTGGGTGCGGACCTTGAACGCGATTTTGCCGGTCTCGAACAGCAGGCGGCACGCGACCAGGCAGTTGCTGCCCTGCATGGCACGTACCTCTCCATGCCCTACGTGGACTACCGGGTTGTGCGCGCTGCGCGCGCGATCCCTCCCGGGGAGAAGGTACAGGGGGGGCACCGGAAAGTCCCGCTCAGGGTGGTTGCAGAACGCCATATCCCTGCGGAATTTGCCTGGTACGAGAAGAAAGCCATGCAGTACGGGAGCGGCGTCTGGAAGGAACTGCAGCGGCTTGCCCGAAAAAAAGGTTATAAAACGTCCGTACAAGATTACATAGACCAGATAGACAGGGTGGACCATGGTCACTGAACACGATGTACAACATATCGCAGAACTTGCCGACGTCGGCATCAATAAGGACGAACTGGGGACCTTTACATCCCAGTTCAATGCGATCCTCGACTATTTTGACACGCTCGATACGGTGAAAGGCAGTACGGCAGCAAAAACCGAACTGTTCAATATACTGCGCGAAGACGAGATTGAACCCTCGCTCCCGCAGGATGACGTGCTCAGAAATGCCCCCGCACAGGAAGACGGGTTCATCAAAGCGCCGCGGGTGATGTAGTGGCTGTACGCACGATCGCATTCGAACCTGCCGATACGTACAATGCCTTCCTCACAACCTGCAGCAGGGCAGAGCATGGCGACGGTCCGCTTGCCGGAGTTGCCGTTGCCGTAAAGGACAATATCTCGACAAAGGGGATAGAGACCACCTGCGCATCCAGGATCCTCAAAGGCTATATCCCACCCTATGATGCGCACGTGGTCGGCCTCCTGAAGGCTGCCGGCGCTGCCATTGCCGGCAAGACCAACATGGACGAGTTCGGCATGGGGACCACCACCGAGAACTCGGCTTTTGGCCCCACCCTCAACCCCTGCGACACCGGGCGTGTCCCGGGCGGCTCTTCCGGTGGCAGTGCTGCTGCAATCGCCGGCGGCATGGTACGCATGGCGCTCGGTACGGACACCGGCGGCTCCATCCGCTGCCCTGCCGCGTTCTGCGGGATTGCCGGACTGAAGCCAACGTACGGCCGGGTTTCCCGCTTCGGCCTGATCGCGTACGCCAACTCGCTTGAACAGATCGGCCCGATGGGAAAGACCGTCAGCGACGTTGCCACCCTCATGGAAGTTATCGCCGGCCATGACCGCCGCGACTCCACCTCGCTGGACCGGCCGTTCTCCCCCATACTCAACAACAACGTTAAAGGCCTGAAGATCGGCCTGCCGGAGGAATACTTCGGCCCGGGCGTTGACCCGGAGGTCGCAACAGTTGTGAAAACAGCCATCGGCAGGCTTGAAGAGCTCGGGGCAACCACCGTCCCGTGCAGCATCCCCTCCATGCAGTACGCACTTGCCGCCTACTACGTCATCTGCACGAGCGAGGCCAGTTCCAATCTTGCCCGTTTCGACGGCGTCCGGTACGGCCCTGCCCCCGACACGAAGAAATCGTGGCACGATGCCTTCCAGGAGGTGCGCAGGGAGGGGTTCGGCCCCGAGGTGCGGCGCAGGATCATGCTCGGTACCTTTGCCCTCTCGTCAGGATATTACGGGAAATATTATGCCAAGGCCCAGATCGCACGCCAGAACGTGATGGCGGACTTCGCCCGTATCTTTACCGGCGTTGACGTGATCGCCGGCCCCACGATGCCGTCCATTGCATTCAGACTGGGTGAGAAGAGCGACCCCCTCTCGATGTACCTCGCGGATATCCTCACGGTCCCGGCCAACCTTGCCGGCATCCCGGCCATCTCCATACCCTGCGGGAAAGTCAGGGGCATGCCGGTCGGGTTCCAGATCATGGGCAAACCGTTCGAGGACGAACGGGTCATGGATGTTGCCTATGCCTACGAACAGGCGGTGATCTGATATGACAGAAGAGAGCCAGGTCATTGTCGGCCTCGAGGTGCACTGCCAGCTGGACACGTTGAGCAAGCTCTTCTGCGGCTGCTCCACCGATTACCGGAGCGACGGCCCCAACACCCACGTCTGCCCGGTCTGTCTCGGCCTTCCCGGCGCCATGCCGGTGCTCAACCGGAGGTCGATCGAGTACGCGATGCGGGTCGCAAAGGCCCTCAACTGTACCGTGCTCGAAGAATCGGAGTTCTCGCGGAAGAACTACTTCTATCCCGACCTCGACAAGGCGTACCAGATCACCCAGTATGACAAACCGCTTGCGGAAGGCGGGTACCTTGGGATCGAAGGGGACGAAGGCGGGGAGAAACGGATCCGTCTCACCCGTATCCATGTTGAAGAGGACCCGGGCAGGCTCGTCCACATGGGGAATGCCGAGCGCGGGAAATACTCGCTCGTGGACTACAACCGTGCCGGTATCCCGCTCATCGAGATCGTGAGCGAGCCCGACATGCGTTCACCAAAGGAAGCCCGGAAATTCTTAAACAAGCTTCGTGCAACCCTCGAGTACCTCAGCGTCTTTGACTCCGAAAAGGAGGGCTCGCTCCGGGTCGATGCCAACATCTCGATTAAGGGCAGCGAGCGGGTGGAAGTCAAGAACATCACCTCCTACAAGGGGGTCGAGAAGGCGCTCATGTTCGAGATCGCCCGGCAGAAGAACCTGCTCCGCCGCGGCCAGAAGGTGGAGCGCGAGACCCGGCACTTCCTCGAAGCCCGGGGCATCACCCAGTCCGCCCGGAGCAAGGAGCAGGAGCACGACTACCGGTACTTCCCGGAACCGGACCTGAGGCCGCTCCGCGTGAAGTCATGGGTTGACTCCATCGTGCTCCCGGAACTCCCGGATGCCCGTCGTGAGCGGTTCATCTCCCAGTACGGGTGCTCGCTCTCCCATGCCCGCACCCTCACCGGCGAACTGAAGCTTGCCAACTTCTTTGAAAAGGTTGTAGCCTCCGATCCACCGGGGCTTTCACCCCTCGCCGCCACATGGATCGCCGACACGCTGATCGGAGAACTGAATTACCGGGACATGAACCTTGACAAGGTTGAGCCGGCTGCCATGACCGGACTTGTCCAGCTCATAAAGGCGGGAACGATCACGGACAAGAGCGGTGTCGAGGTCCTGCGGGTCATGCTCGACCAGCGGCTGAAAAACGTTCCTGCCGAGGCGCCCGAAGCCATAGTCCGGCGGCTGAACCTTGCAAAAACCACCGGGGATACCGGTGCCATCGAAATCGCCATTGAGGAGGCAATCGCAGAAAACCCCAAAGCGATCGAGGACTACCGGGCCGGCAAGGCCGCATCGCTCAATTTCCTTGTCGGGCAGGTCATGAAAAAGACCCGCGGGAAGGCGGACCCGGGTACGCTGAACCGGATGCTCGCCGAAACACTGAAAAATAAGGAGGCGTAATCACCGTGCACCTCATCGTAGCGGAAAAGAACATCTCGGCCCGCCGCATTGCGGAGATCCTGGGCGAAGGGAAAAAAATCACCGAGCACAAGGACGCCGGCGTTTCGACCTACAGTTTCGGGGATATCACCACCGTCGGGCTCCGGGGCCATGTGGTAGAGATCGATTTCGAGCCAGGCTACCAGAACTGGCGCAGCGAGGAATACACCCCGCGGAGCCTGATCGATGCAAAGACCATCAAAGTGCCGACCGAGAAGAAGATCGTAAACCTCCTCCAGAAACTGGCCCGCAGGGCTGACCGCATCACGATTGCAACGGACTTTGATACGGAAGGGGAACTGATCGGAAAGGAGGCCTTCGAGCTCGTCCGTGCCGTGAACGCGAAGGTGCCCGTTGACCGGGCGCGGTTCTCCGCCATCACGAAAGGCGAACTCCAGCACGCCTTTACTCACACCACGGAACTCGATTTCGCCCTAGCGGCAGCCGGTGAAGCCCGGCAGTCGATCGACCTGATGTGGGGCGCATCGCTCACCCGCTTCATCTCGCTTGCAGCGCGGCGGGGCGGCCAGAACATCCTTTCGGTCGGCAGGGTGCAGAGCCCGACGCTCTCCATGATTGTCGACCGCGAAAAGGAGATCGAGGCATTCGTACCGGAAAAATACTGGCAGCTCGCTCTCGATACCGAGAAATCCGGCGAACTTATCGAGGCCCGCCACACCCACGGCCGGTTCCATGACAAGGCTTCGGCAGAGCGTGCCCGCGACCGGACAAAAGAACCGCTCCTTGTAACCGACGTGAAGGAGGGCACAAAGCAGGACCGGGCGCCGTCGCCATTCGATACCACGACCTACATCGTCGCGGCCGCACGGCTCGGATTCTCGGCAGCAAACGCGATGCGGATTGCCGAGGACCTGTACATGAACGGTTTTATCTCCTACCCGAGGACTGACAACACCGTGTACCCGGCCTCGCTGGACATTGAGGGGATCTTAACGACCCTGCGCAATTCCTTGTTCCGGAAGGATGTGGAATGGATCCTCGCAAACCGGCGGGCGGTCCCGACCCGCGGGAAAAAATCCACCACCGACCACCCGCCCATCCACCCGACCGGGGTCGCCACCCGCGAGCAGCTGGGCGATGATGCGTTCAGGATCTACGAGCTCGTCCTCCGCCGCTTCCTTGCAACCCTTGCGCCGGATGCACACTGGAAGACCTTAAAAATCCTCTTTGTCGCCGGTGGTGAGGAATACACGACCACCGGCGGCCAGCTGCTCGAACCCGGCTGGCATGCGGTGTACCCGTACAGCGAGGCAAAGGAAGTGATCCTGCCCGCATTCGTGACCGGGGAGAAACTGAAGGTGTTAAAGGTCACTCTCGACGAGAAAGAGACGCAGCCGCCTGCCCGCTACACGCAGAGCAAGCTGATCCAGCGGATGGAAGAACTCGGCCTTGGTACCAAAAGTACCCGGCACGAAGTCATTGCAAAACTCGTCTCCCGCAAGTATGTCGAAGGAAACCCCCTCCGGCCGACCCTCGTGGGAAGGGTGGTCACCGAATCGCTCGAACAGCACGCCGACACCGTGACCCGGCCGAACATGACCCAGACGATCGAAGCCCACATGCAGCAGATCAAGGATAGTGAAAGGACCCGGGAAGACGTGATCAGGGAGTCCCGCGAGATGCTGCATAAAGCCTTCGACCAGCTCGAGGCCAACGAGCAGGTGATCGGCGACGATATCCGTAACCGGACCGCCGAGGAGATGAACCTCGGGAAATGCCCGGTCTGCGGCGGCATGCTCGCCATCAAGCACCTTCGGGGCAATACCCAGTTCATCGGCTGTTCGCGCTACCCGGACTGCAGTTTCAACATCGGCCTTCCCATGGCCCAGTGGGGCTTTGCAGTCCGGACCGACGATATCTGCGAGAAACACCAGCTCAATTTTGTCCGCCTTGTCCGGAAAGGAGCCCGCCCGTGGGACATCGGCTGCCCGCTCTGCCACCACATCGATTCCAACCGGGAGTCCTTATCGGAGATGCCGTCCATGACCCCTGCCCTGGCAGAGAATATCCTCAGGCACCACATCTACACCGTGGCCGAACTGGCCCGCAGCGTGCCGGAGGATCTCGCAAAGCGGCTTTCAATCCCGGCAGCGGATGCCGGCAGGCTGGTCACCGAAGCGGGCACCCAGCTCGAGAAACTCCGCCGCAGGTCGGAGTGCCGCAAGTTCCTGCGCGAACGGCTTATCCCGCGCAAAGGCCGCAGTTATGCAAAGATCATGGAGTGCCTGAAAGTGCAGGGCATCACGGAGCTCGCCGGCCTTGCCCATGCGGAACCGGCAGCGCTGAAAAATGCCGGGATCGGCGATGCCGAAGCTGAACAGGTCCTTTTAGATGCAAAGAACGTCTATTACGGGCAGGTACTCCGGGGGATGGGCATCCCGGCCGTAAGCCTGAAAAAATACCTGAGTGCCGGCTTCAACACCCCGGAAGCATTCTGCAGGATCAAGCCGGAGACCCTGAGCGAGCGCACCGGCATGTCGCCCGGGACGGTCCAGAAGCACGTGGCGCTGGTGTGCAAGGCCCTGGACAAGCCCGTACCAAAGAACATATCGAAACTCCAGACAGAGAAGGGGAGAAAGGAACTGCTCACGATTAAAGGACTGGGTGAGCAGGCCGCAGAAAAACTGATACGTGCCGGTGTCACCGACGGCAAGTCACTCCTTGCCTCTGACCCGGGGGTGGTTGCCAGGGATACCGGTATTGCCGAACAGAAGGTACGGGATTACCAGGCACTCTTCCGGAAAAAGAAGGATATCATCCAGCTCTGATCTGTATTCCCGGATCCGTTCTCCCGTTTGCTTTCCAGCCCCGGGAAATCCCTGCACCAATTCTGTTGGTCCTGATGGAAACCGATGTGCAGCATCGGACGGGAGACTGTTAAAAAGTCATCAGACTCAAGACAGGAGAAGACCGCAGGTCTTCGACCGAACGGGATCTGCGTTCTTCGAACCGATAAACCTGCTGCGAAGAACTCCTGGCGGGTTCTTCTCATCCTTGAGGTTCTGATAACCCGCTCCGTCCCCGCCCCCCCGGGACATCCCTGGAGTATGATAGTGACGCATGAGCGGTGAAGAAAAATGCGGAAATTTCCGGCTAAAACAAATAACCGTGCATCGCAATGCTTCCTGTCCCCCGGAGGGAAGACTGCTCTTTTCAAAGAACAGACCAGAGAAGAATCCAAAGGATTCTCCGATATGTTAACACTCATCAGAGATGAGACCGTTGAGGAGTCATCAGGCTCTTTAACTCCGGTGGCGCACGAGGGGAACATATAACAGGAAAACACCCGGTTTTCCCGGGATCCGTTTTCCTGAAATGAGATCCTGAAACCGGCTTTGAATGAGATATCCGGGTTGTCGGGTTCTATTCTGCGGCATGGCATCCTGCACGCGCAATTAAGCCACCGGTTTATGACAGTAGAAAACACACGTACTGTGATTACGATGAAATGGAAAGACTGGGTGCATGTGACCAAACTCGATCCCGACAAGCAACTGAAGCCCGGTGATATCGACGCCATCGCAGCGAGCGGAACGGATGCCCTGATGCTCTCAGGTACCCTGAACGTGACGGCGGAGAACCTTGCCATGCTCCAGAGGCAGGTGAAGGCCTATGACCTGCCGCTCGTCATGGAACCCGCAAGTCCCGATGCGGTGCTGATGCAGGGGATCGACTATGTCTTTGTGCCCAGCGTGATGAACACGACTGATGTGGCCTGGATTGTCGGGAAACACCAGGCATGGGTCCGGCAGCAGCAGGGAAAGATTCCCTGGGAATCTATCGTGCCCGAGGCCTATATCGTGCTCAACCCGGACTCTTCCGTGGGTAAAGTGACAAAGTCCGTTTATGACCTGAAACCGGACGATGTCGCGGCGTACGTGACCGTTGCCGACCGCTATTTCCATTTCCCGATCGTGTACATCGAGTACAGCGGCACGTATGGCAACCCGGCTGTGGTGAAAGCTGCTTCCGAAGCAATCGACCGGTCGATCCTCTACTATGGCGGCGGGATCAACTCTGCGGAGAAAGCGGCCGAGATGAGTAAATATGCCGATACGATTGTCGTAGGGAATGCCATATACGACCAGGGCGCTGCTGTCCTGAAAGCGACCGTGGACGCTATCCAGTAATGCCGGTATGCCCGAGATTGATATCGTCCTGGTGGCCCCGATCTACGAGGGCAACGTGGGGTTCTGTGCCCGCGTTATGAAAAATTTCGGGTTCTTCCGGCTTGTGCTCATCGACCCCTGCCCGCTGGGTAACGAGGCGAAAGCCCGGGCATCGCATGCGCAGGACGTCCTTGCCGCTGCCGAGACCTGCACCATAGAGGACGTCTTCAGCCGCAGCAACATCGTGGTCGCGACCACGGGAACCGTGAGCAAATCGGTCTGCCATGCCATGCGGATGCCGTTCTATTCGCCAAAAGACCTGCGCGAACGGATGAAGGACGCGGGCGGGCGTATCTCGATCCTCTTCGGGCGCGAGAACTGGGGGCTCAACAATGAGGAGGTCCGGCGAAGCGATATGATCTGCACGATCCCGACCTCGGACGAGTACCCGATACTCAACCTCTCGCACGCGGTCGGTGTTGTCTGTTACGAGCTTGCGGGCATGCCCCTGCCGGCCTACCACCTTGCATCGCCAACAGACATGGGGTACCTGTACCGCCATGTCGACCGCTACCTCGATGCCATCCACCACCCGAAGTTCAAGCGGGAGAACACCATGATCCTCATCCGTCGCGTCCTCGGCCGGGCAACCCTGACAACACGCGAGGCGAGCACCCTCCACGGCCTCCTGCGCAGGAGCGAGTGGCACATCGACCCCGGGT
>JBAVWM010000032.1:0-1513 GCA_049697815.1 Methanoregula sp.
TCCTGTTCTGTCCTCTCCGTTGTCAACATCGATGCAGGGTTCACAGCCGGGGCGTTTGCCGCCCGCATCGCACGGATGGGAGCACAACCATGAAACGCGGATTTTATATCGGGCGGTTCCAGCCATACCATAACGGGCACCAGTCTGTGCTGGAACATATCGCAGGGAACGTGGACGAGATCATAATCGGTGTCGGCAGTGCACAGCTCTCCCACCACATCGACAACCCGTTTACCGCGGGAGAGCGCGTGCTGATGATCACCCGCTCGCTTGAGCCGCTCGGCTGCCCGTTCTACGTGATCCCCATCGAGGATATCCAGAGGAATGCTCTCTGGGTGGCCCATGTCCGGTCCATGACCCCTCCTTTCGACACCTGCTACTCGTCGAACCCGCTCGTTGTCCGCCTGTTTGGCGAGTCAGGGATCAAGGTCCAGTCAACGGCAATGTACAAACGCGAAACCCTCAACGGCACGGAGATACGGAGGCGTATGCTGAACGGGAAACCGTGGAAATCGCTCGTGCCGCCTGCTGTGGTCCAGGTTCTCAAGGAGATTGACGGCACCGGGCGCCTGCGCCAGATCGCTCAGGACGACTAAATGAGAAACGAAATCGTATTGAAAACATTTCATTCAGATACAGGAGAACCCCTGCATGCCTAATTTCCTTACAAAACTGTTTGGTAAGAAAGAACCGGAGATCCTCACCATCAGCATGGACGCTGTCCCGGCATGGCTGAACGGGCGTGAGGAGACCGCAAGGTCAGCGCTCCTGCTCGAAACCGGGGAGACCCAGAAAAAAATCCGGGATGCAGTCCTGAAGCTGCAGCAGATTACAAATACCCTTGCGCAGGCAGAGCAGGCCCCGGAGCTCCACCCGAAACTCAAGAGTATTGCCAAAAATTCCCTTCCCCAGTTTGTAAAGGTTATGAACGCGTCGCTCGCAAAGAAACTGCCGGATGAGATCGAGGAGTTCTATCTCGCTGCAGCGGACTGTCTCAAAAGCTGCCTGAACAGCATCAGGGGGCAGGGAAGGTACCTCCAGGCCGTCTTCCCGGACGAGATGAAAGCGATCCAGTCAGGAATTGATATGATGGGGCGCGAGGTAAACGATTTTACCGCATCGCTCGCACGCTACCGGAAAGAAAAAAATCTTGCAGATTCGGCCCTCGCACTGCACACCGCACTGCTGGATATCAACGCGGATATCCAAAAAGCGGAAGAAAAAGACAAGAGGATTACCCTCCGTATAACGGAAATGACGGAGAGGACTGCTGCTATCGAAAAAGAACTGCAGGCTTTGACGGCTGATGAGCAGATGGTTGAAGTCACGATGCTGAAAAAAACATTGCTGGAGGCCGAAAACCGGCGCGATGCTGCAATAAGGTCCAATGCCGCGCTCTCGATGACAGCGTCCCATGTGTTCCGGAAAGCGGAAAAAATTGCCGTCAGGCAGAAACACCCGTCAGAGGTTTCCATCCTGCGGCATACAACGGAACTCCTCTCCGATCACAGGG
>JBAVWM010000033.1:0-7927 GCA_049697815.1 Methanoregula sp.
CAGGAATGTGGGGCGACTCTTTGGCAGGTATAAAGAATATGCCGGGTTTGTGGCCGTGGAAGAAGATATGGACGTTTTTTTGGAAAATTATTCAAAAAAATATCCGGCCGGCTCATTCTCCGGTAGAGCGGGATGCCCATTGCCACGATCCGGCCCATCTGCCGCATCGTGGAAAATACCCCGGATGCCGCACCGGTTTTCCGTCTTTGAACAGATTTCCAAAATACGCTTCGCATTGCCACACCGGCCGTGTCGCAGGACACATGGTTGCCTGGAAACAGCGCTTCAAAAAACCGGGTAATCTCCGGTTGGCACACAAACCCTTTTAATACCAGCGATATAGTTTTTACAAGTGGGAATCTACCACACAAGTATTGGAGTCAGATTATGGATGGAAAGAACCTGAAATTCAAGCTCATCCTCGCACTCGGGCTGATAATGCTTGTTGCATCTCCAGCCCTTGCGTGTGGTGGGGGCGGCCCGTAACGTGATCGGAACTCCCTGCGGGTCTATTCTCGCAGGGTATCTATTTTTCATCGCCAGCCCATGCCTGAAGTGACGTATTCATGAGAAATAGCAGTGCGACCAGCCGATGGAAAAAGAGGGTGCGAATTGCCAAGACCGTGTCTGCACAAGACCGTTTCGCGATAAATGAAGACGTGCCTGTCCGTCTTTTTTACCACCGCAGTGCCGTTTCCTGTTTTCCATGAACCGGAAGAGAGGCCCTCCTCCTGGAAAAACATCCGGTGAATCCTCCTTTTGCAGAAGCGATACAATCCTCAGTTTTTTCCAGTGGTGCATGCCTTTTTCGTGTGAAATCCGGGCTCTTTCTTCCGCTCTGTCGGCAAGAGCCAGTCTCAGAAACTATGGTCTGCAAGAGTTTTTTACTCCCGGCTGTACGCTTCCGCCGGGGTGCCCCCGAGAGCATCCCACGATATGATGATGACGTAGCACCGGTAAGAAAAATCAGATGATTTCCCGTTCATCCAAACCAATTCATCACAATGCCCCCCGTCCCCCAACGGGGGACTTATTGGCACACAAGGGGGGTTTATGTCAAATCAAACAGGTTTTCTCCAGAGCTAATTTTTCTTAACTTTTTTTTAATCCTCCGAAAAAAGAGATGAGGTCCGGTCCCGGGATTCTTTCGTTCACGATACGGCACCGGAAGAATGCCGGTCTTTATACCGGAGACCTGCTTTGAAGATCTCGCCTACGGCCAGGAGGATCACGCCGGGGATGAGACAGAGCAACCACTGGTACGCGCTCAGCGACGTTGTGCCGAAGATCGTCTGGAAGAGGTGGGTTTCCGTTATCAGGACCGAACCAAGGATAACCCAGATATAGGTCAACACGAGCCGGGAATTTGAAAATGTCGCGTTCTGGAATGCAGTATCTTTCGGGAACCGCAGGTTCAGCGCGACAAAGATATTCATCAGCGAGAGGGATACCAGCGCCATGGTCTGGCCGACCTGGGAAGACCCGTAGGCCGTCTTTCCGATCTGGAAAAGATACAGCGACATCGCGGCCATAAACAACCCGGCGACAAACAGCCGGATAAACATCTTTATATTGATGATTGGCTCGTGGATTTTCCGCGGTTTCCGGTTCATGATCCCGGGTGATGCCATGTCCAGGCCGAACATCGCACCTATGGGCGCGACCACGAGCATGTGGATCCAGAGCACCTGGCCGGGACTGAAGAGCGCAGTCCCGGCGATTGCAAAGAGCGAGGATCCCGTGAATGCCAGGATGAACATGAACAGGTTGGCTATCTGGATCCGCAGGAATTTCTGCAGGTTATCGTATACCTTGCGGCCTTCTTCGATGGCTGCCACAATGGTTGCAAAGTTATCATCGGTGAGGATCATCTTGGCAGCTCCCTTTGCAACGTCAGTACCGGTGATTCCCATTGCAATGCCGATATCTGCTGCCTTGATGGCCGGCGCGTCATTCACCCCGTCGCCGGTCATTGCGACAATGTTGCCTTTCTTTTTTAAGATATCCACGAGCCTGACTTTATGTTCCGGTGCAACCCGCGCAATAACGCCTATCTCATCGATCTGTTTTTCCGCCTCCTCATCACTCAGTGCTGCAAATTCTGCACCGGTTACTGCCCGTCCTTCGATACCCAGCTCGTGGCCGATGGCTCCTGCAGTGACTGCATGGTCTCCGGTGATCATCCTGACCCGGATACCCGCATTTTTGGCCTTTGCAATGGAATCCTTTGCTTCCGCACGGGGAGGATCGACCTCACCGACGAGTGCCGTCATCACGAGATCCTGCATAAGCGGGAGTAAGTCGGTTTTCGGGTTGAAGCCCGCCGGATCGAAATCCCGCTGGGCAAATGCAAGGACGCGTAATCCTCCCCGGGCAATGCGCTCGTTCTCCTCCAGGACCAGTTTCCTGTCGCCTTCACTCAGGACCCGGACCGTGCCATCCGGCATCAGGCCATGCGACGAGCGGGTCAGGATCACGTCAGGTGCGCCCTTTACGTAGGCACGAATAATCTCTTTTCCCGATGTATCCTTCAGGGCGTGGAAGGTAGCCATGAATTTATACTCGGAATCAAAGGGGATACTGGCTATCCGGGGATTGTTTTTACGGAACTGCCGGACATTCACGCCGCCTTTCTCTGCGAGAACATAGAGTGCTGCTTCCGTGGGATCCCCGATTACCTGGCCATCCCTGATATCGGTGTCGATACAGAGCGCACAGGGAAAGAGGATAAAATCGAGATTTTCTTCCGGGTCCCCCATGGTCCTCTGGATCTTTCCTTCGAAGCTGTATCCTTCGCCGCTGACCATATAGCGGTGCTGCACGGTCGATATTGTCCGGACCGTCATCTGGTTCATCGTCAGCGTCCCGGTCTTGTC
Source organism: Methanoregula sp. (assembly GCA_049697815.1). Taxonomy (GTDB): domain Archaea; phylum Halobacteriota; class Methanomicrobia; order Methanomicrobiales; family Methanospirillaceae; genus Methanoregula. The sequence goes on from JBAVWM010000033.1 coordinate 2,877, forward strand.
TGAGTTGATGGCCGATGTGGATCCCAGGGTCTCGACAGCCGGCAGATCTTTTATAATGGCGTTCTTCGCTGCCATTGCAACCGTGCCCATGGCAAGAATCGTGGTGACGACAGCCGGCAGAGCATCCGGAATTGAGCCGATCGCGAGCGACACCCCGATGGTGAACAATGTTGTAAATGACTCTCCCTGAGAAAGGCCGACCGCAACGATGCTGATAAATGCGAGACCTGCCAGGCCGATGATAATGAGGGTGAGGTGATCGATCTGTTTTGTCAGGGGACTCTTACCCGCCTTCTGTTCCCCGAGCATGGTGGCGATATGCCCGACTTCAGAGCCCATGCCGGTGGTGGTGACCAGGATCTCTCCATGACCCCGGGTGACATTCGTGTTCATGAATGCCATGTTCACCCGGTCACCGAGGGGCACATCCTTTTTTGCTATCGGGTCCGTTGTCTTCTCCACCGCGGTGCTCTCTCCGGTCAGGGAAGCTTCTTCTATCTGGAGAGTTGCCGCAGAAACAATACGGCCATCGGCCGGGACCCGGTCTCCGGCATCAACGATCACAATATCCCCGGGTACGATCTGGTCAGCTTCGATCTGGGCTACCCCGCCATCCCGCCGCACCTTTGCAACAATTTTCATCATCCTGTTGAGCGCCGCAACACTGGCCGCTGCTTTTGCCTCCTGGTGATAGCCAAGCAGGGCGTTGAAAATTGTCAGGATGATAAGGAGCCAGAATGTGTTATATTCCTGGATAAACAGGCTCACGAGCGCCGCAATGACCAGCACTATCTGCATGTAGGATGTATACTGTTCCAGGAAACGGAGCCAGGCAGGTTTTTCTTTCTCTTCTTTGAGAATATTCCTGCCGTACGTTTTCAGCCGGCTGGCAGCTTCAGCTGCACTGAGCCCCCGGTCAATTGTTGTTCCCAGGTTCTTTGCCGCATCTTCGCTGCGTAATCCGTACCAGTTCTCTTCGGTACCGGCTGCACCGGAAGATTGCGGTGTTTTTTCAGACATAGTCCTTTCCTTCCCCCTTTTTTTCAGGCATTATGTTCTCGTATCTCCTTCCCGCAGAATTCCTTGTTCAGTCCCGTTGTATGACCGCTTGAGGAATGGTACCGCGGAATTCACCCATCGCCTTTTTTTGCTCCGGCGATATCAGGATTTTTTGCTTTCTCTCTTCTTTTTTTTGTCCTTTTCAGCGTCCCTGCCATCCCCCTCATCTTCAAGTTCCTTTTTTGCCACGAGAAGTTCTGCCTTCGCCTCATCACTCACGACCGGGTACGCCAGGTTCAGTTCGGAGAGCGTATGGTGAATAACCCCTGCCACCGCCAGGCGGGACAGCCATTTGGTGTCAGCCGGAATGATGTACCAGGGAGCCCACGTGGTGCTCGTGTGATTGAAGAGGTCTTCATAGGCATCGATGTACTCATCCCAGTGTCTCCGTTCCCTGATATCCGATGCAGAGAATTTCCAGTTCTTCTCGGAGAGATCGACCCGCTCCAGGAACCGTTTTTTCTGCTCATCCTTTGATACGTAGAGGAAGAACTTGAGGACGATAATCCCATTCCTGACAAGATATCTCTCGAAATTATTAATCTCCTCAAAACGCTGCTTCCAGATATTCTTCCGGTCAAGAGCGGACGGCAGGTGCTGCCTGTCGAGAGATTCCTGGTGAACCCTCACAACAAGGACCTCTTCGTAATAGGAGCGGTTGAAAATACCGATATCCCCTCTCTTTGGAAGCGCGATGAAGTTGCGCCACATATAATCGTGGTCGAGTTCCTCGTCTGAGGGGGCCTTGAAACTGGTTACCGTAACTCCCTGCGGGTTCACCCCGGACATGACATGCTTGATGGTCCCGTCTTTTCCGGCAGCATCCAGTGCCTGCAGTATTATCAGCACGCCGTATGTATTTTGTGCGTACAGCTTGTCCTGCTCCTCTGCAAGCATCTTGATGCCCTCCGCCAGTCTCTTCGTTGCCTGTTCTTTTGACCAGCCGTGTGCCTTAAAACCGGGATCATAATCTTTTCTCAGGTTGATCTTTTTTCCCGGCGGGACCCGACTGAGTTTTAATAACTCTTTCATGCCAAAAGCCATCTGTTCACATCCTCCATGATGGTAATAAACACTAGGGAGTTTATCCTGGTATATATAATTATATGCATATCGGACATTGTCTGGTTCCTGCAGATCTCCCCCTGGTGTCGTGTGCGGGGACATTCCAGAATGAGAGGCGGGCCCAAAGACTGCGTACAGAAATAATTCCCGCGGCCCTCCGCATACCAGCGATTTGGTTCCTGCACAGGATCTTACAATAATCATCGCGGGTGAACCTGCAGACCCTGGAGGTCCGGCTTCATCGCCGGGCAGAAGAAAGGAAACCAGCGGTATTATTCCGTACACCGGTCGTTTCTTCCTCTCCGGCGAACCCGGGAAGATTATGCAAAAGACCGCAGGGTGTCGGGAGCAGCATCCGGGACAGCCTTGCACTGCACGGCGGCATGAGTATCAGGTTCCGTTGCCCGGGGGACTGCCGGGACACGGAGCGGTACCGGCCTTTCCCTCGTGGGGAATACCGATGACCATGACATCAGTTTCTTCCCTGCTGCATGCCTTTTTTGCGGGCGATATTCAGGGTCTTTCTTCAGCTCTGTCGGGAAGAGGCTGTTGCAGGAACTCTGGTCTGCACCAGGTACGTATTTTTTACTCCGGCTGTGCGGCACGCTATGGGGCGGTGGCTTTTCTTCGAAGTCCCGGATACCGGGATATCCGGGGTGCAATGCCGGTTCAGGGTCCCGGCATACCCCGAGAGAAAAGTGAGGGGCAAAAATGACCCCGTGGTATCGCATCAAAAAGAATTATGATACGGTTTCCTTAAAAAAAATATAAAATATTTTAGTAAAATTTTAATAGGGGATGTTCTATCTATTCTTACTATCTGTGGATCTGAACCGGGATCCCGTTATAGTCCCGATCCCGTGCCATACCCGGGGAAAAACCATCTGTCCGTGTTTGGCCTCGCAGTATACACAGGAAGTGACATGAGAACCGGTAGCCGGAATACCGGAGAAATGCCCGGGAAGTGCGTCAATGGGACTTGATAAAAATACGGTACTGAACATTATCCGTGACATCCTGACTCCGGCACAACTGAAACGATCGTTCATCTTCTGGGAAAAAAAGGTCCATGAAAAAGGCGAAGAAATGAGGATTGGGTTTGAGACCGTTCCCATGCCATTTACGGGGACCATGGTTTTCGTTGATCTCGCCCCGGCCTATAACTGGGCCCATCCCTGCCTGTACATCTTTATTGACTGCACCGCCGAAAAGACATACAAGATTGAGGCATCGTTCCCGCCATTCAATGGCACACCGGACGAAAATTATGTAATCCTCCTCCGTTTCGGGGATATTCCCCCCCATGAACGATATTTCAGTGCATTCGACCGGAATGAACCAGAAAAGAAAGGTGATACCAATGAAACTGAATGAAAAAATCCAGTCGCAGATTAAGAAGAACGAGGTACAACACCTCCGGAGCCTGGTGGCCGACAAACGTGCGAACCTGTATCTCCATGAGGAGGTGCTGGCAAAGGGCGTGACCCTGAAAGGACTCGAATTAAAGGTACCCGTTGAACGCGAAACCGCGTTCGTGTTTGTAGATCTTGCTCCCGGGTATAACTGGGCGCATGCCTGTGAATATCACCTGTACGATGCAAAGACCGGGGAGTTGTACAAGACGGTCAGGACATCCTTCCCGCCTTCGGACTTTTTCCCTCCCCCGGAGACAATGACTGCCTTCCATATGCCGGTGAAACTGATCGACACGAAGAAACAACGCACCGCCTGGAAGAAGCGCACGAAGCCGGTTACCCGGGCACTGAGCACAGCCCCCGGCGAACGCTATGCAATTCTGTATGCAGGTGCAGCAAACAACCGGCATACCAATGACCTGGAGTTCCTGTACCGTACGCTTATCGATGATTACGGGTTTACCGCGGGAAATATCCATGTCCTGAACTATAATGGGACGCTCACCTATTCCGGCGCACCGGCACCGATTGGAAACTGGCCCGGTGACAACAGCGCATACCGGATGCAGGTGACCGGGGCGGGGACGCGGGCCGGGTTCCAGGCTGCGTTCAATGCAATTGCCGCGGTCATCCGGCCGGAAGATATGCTGTTCATCCATACCAACAACCACGGGGCCGGTCCTTGTGACGGGGTAAACGACTACTGCATGTGCGCGTATAGTGCAACCGGATGGGTCCCCTACTATGTGAATGATTTCATCGCCGACATGGGGGTCCTGCCCCCGTTCGAAGTCCTCATGGTGATGCTGGAACAATGCCGTGCCGGGGGTTTCATCAATCCCATCATCAATAACAGCCCGGCAACCTGGACCCATGTTGCGTCGGCAGTTCCGGCCGACCAGTACTCCCTGGGCGGGGCTGATTTTGATCCGTTCGCTGAAAACTGGATTGCAGCCATGCACGGACAATACCCTGACGGCAGCGGTCTCAGTCAGGCAGCCGATACCAGCAATGACGGACGTATCTCGGCAGCCGAGGCTTTCCATTACGCGGATGCGGTCCACACCTACAGCGGGTACGTTGAAAAACACTGCCCCGAGCCCAACGGGACTCCCCTGCGGGATGGCGACACCCCGACAGCTGCCGAGTCTCCAGCAGGATACGGGGCATACATCTTCCTTGGCCTTCCGGCCCACGACCTCTACCTGCGCGACAACCTGCTGGACCATGGGCGTGAACCGCTCATAAACGGCGGCATCTGCTGCAGCCCCGATATTATTGTCTACCGGCAGAAGCTCCTTGACCCGGATGCAACGCTCGGTACGCCGGCAGCGCAGAACAGCGATATGCTCTCCGAGGTTGTCGAGATCGGGCAGGACAATTATATCTACCTGCGGGTCCAGAACCGCGGCACCCAGCCGACCAGCGGGACCGCCCGGCTCTTCTGGGCGCTGCCGTCCGTATTGCCCACGCCGAATTCCTGGCACGAGATCACCGATCCTGCCAGCCCCG
>JBAVWM010000034.1:0-13559 GCA_049697815.1 Methanoregula sp.
ACCTACAATCGCTTCACGAACTAACACCCTTTGATCGCGATTAACATTTTTCAAGCGAACCCCGCTTGTAAAAATCTTAGGAAAAACCAGCCCGGCAAACCAACCGGACAGGTTCCCAAAAAGAAAATCCAAAAAAATTAGCTGGTATCAACCTTTGCTGCGACCTGCTCGACCCTGGACTTGATGACCTCAACCCGGCGGGTGGGGTAAATGGTCTTGACTGCCTTGAAGAGATCCCGTGAGATCTCGCCAGAGACGATCCCGTTGAGGAGCGTTGTTAAGTCCCATGCCTGTGCCTGGACTGCGACTGCCTGCGCAATGGCGCTGCGGATCGCGTGCTCCTGCGATATATTTGCGCGGGCGAACGTGTAACAGCAGATGGTCAGCCGGACCTTCTTGTTGTCCTTGGTCGTGACCGGGACAATACAGTCGATGCGGGAGCTCCGGCGCTTGACGAGCGAGCGGAGGTAGTCGCGGGTTACCTCGTGGCCGACAAACTCGGTGTATGCCGCATCGCCGGTCACGGTTGCGATCTTAAAGCTCATCTTCATGTGCTGCTTGGCATAGTCGTTTGTGATCTCGCCGAGCGTGGCGGTCATGATCCGGCCGACAACGCTCTCAGCATCGTTTGCAATGGTATCGCCGATGTACGCTTTCCCGAGGTTGTCGGGGACGTGCACCTTGAACCAGCTCTTGGCTTTCCAGCCTTCAACTCTTCTTCCTACCTGTTTCTTCTTTGCCATACTATCACCTTGTTATGGATTTTTCTCTTGTTTTTTCGGACTGAACACGGAACATGCGTCCTGTGCAATTCCCAGGTTCATCAGATAATCGTCCACTGATGCGATGACCGACCGGAGCTGTGTCCCGGTGATCGTTGTTATGACCCTGTTGCCATCCGCCTTCGTGCTCATGCTGCGGAGGTTGTCCGGGGCAAGTGCCGCGGCAATGCACCCGGCATTGTCGTGCACGGTCGTGATGGTGCCTTCGATCTGCATCATGAGGCTGTCGCCTCCTGCCAGCCTTTTGCAAACAGGGGGATCTTGTCGCAGGGAATTGTCGCCCCGGCCCGGAGCAGGTGTCCGCCACCCTTCCCCCCGCAGGATCCTGCGAGGGAACGTACGAGCGGCCCGAGATCTGAAGTCGTGCCCTGCGGGCAGCGTGCCGAGATCTTACAGGTATCCCCGCTCCTTGCATAGACCAGAACGGGAACTGCGTGCGGAACGTCGCGGGCCAGAATGTCTGAGACATCGCTTGCGAGCATTGCATTCGTGATCTCGTACACCCCCTTGTAACTCCCGACCGGGTGAGCGGTCCTGACCGCCTCGATGATCCGGCCGCGGTGCTGGCGTGTGATCTCCCAGGCCCGGTCAAGCCCGTGGGACGAACGAAGGCAGAGCGTTGCGGCGATATCGCCAGAGCCGCTCTTGCCGCAGGCATCGATCACTGCCGTGAGTGCATGGGCGTCCTCGATCACTTCGCGCTGGAGATGGAACGTGTCTCCGTAGAGCGAAAGCAGGCTTGCTGCAGTTGTCTTTTGCGCCGCATCAAGCACCACCTGCGACAGGAGCGTATCAAGCCTGAACCCGTTCTCACCCTGTGCCGGGTCGCGGGACTGGTCGAGGAGGGCAGCGATGCGCTCTTCTGCGCCGCTGATCCCGTCGAGGTACGGACTCGTTGCCATGTACCAGCGCTCGGTCATATCCCTGCCGGGCAGGGTGAGCCCCCGGTCCGGCACAATGATCCCGTTTGCGATTCCGTTGTTGAAGATCTCGAGGTTCTTGCCAACCATCTGCTGGCCGTCGCCGATGATGCCGGGTATCACGAGCCCTGCAAGGTCCCGGTTGTCTCCCAGCTCCTGTGCAACATAGTACGCGGTGCCGGCTGCGGACAGCTCGCGGTCGCCGTCAATCCCACACAACCGCGGGTTGACATGGAATTCTCCTTCAGAGAGCGGGAGGTGGTGGTCGACGACCATCATGTCCTGCGGGAGGTCTTCCATGCCCGCCCCGAGATCGCAGAGCAGGCACGCGGCGTCCTTTCCAAGATCGGACAGGCTAATCTCCTGCCGGATCCGGAGCCGGAAACGGATACCTGCACGGAGCATCGCGTGGCAGAGGATCGAGGCTGCGGCTATGCCGTCAGCATCGTGGTGTCCGTACACCTCGACAAACTCCTGTCTCCGTATCTGTTCTGCCACGGTCCCCGCTGCGGTTTCAAGCAACATGGTCTCTCTGGACGATTATACTGAACAATTACCTGGACAGCAGGATCTCTGTGTTCTCCGGCTTGTAGACCCAGCCAGCGGGCAGTCTCTTGCTTCCCGTGTAGTACCTGACGAGCCGGCGGATCTTGCTCTCGGCCAGCTGGAGCTGGCGCTTGTTGTGCAGGTCTTTCTTGTTCTCGGCGAGATGCTTCCTGAGACCCAGTGCCTTCATCATCAGGTCGCGGAGATCCTCGGGGATCTCGGAGGCGACCTTGTTTGCTCTCAGGATGTCCCCGATACGCTTGCCGGTCGCAAGTTTCACATCAGGAACGCCATAGCGATCCCGGAGTACCAGTCCGATCTTCGCGCTCGATGCGCCTTCCTTTCTCATATCCAGGATGATCTTCTCGATCGCCTTTGTGTCCGTGTTGGACCACGCGGGGGCCTGTTTCCGGTAGGGGCGGACTGAGCATGACTTGCCCCTTCTTCGGGCATGCATTCGTGCCATTGTGTAGTCTCCTTGATTCAGACGAGAAAGTAAGTCCAGAAAAGTCGAGTATTGGTTACTGACTCCCTGTAATCCCAAAGCCATCTTTGGCAGTGCGGTGTCGCACGTCGGACTTACATCTGTCAGCACATCTGAAAAGTGCTTATCATGAATCGACGGGTGCTATGATAAGGGTTGCGGCGGGAAGCCGTGGCCGCTCTACAACCAGTTCGTGGCGTTTCTGCCTCTTTCCGGTCTCCCATCTCCGTCAACGAGATAGTACCGTGGATAATGTAGAGAAGAACCGGGATGAAGAACAAGGCCTTCAGGAGGACCGGGCGAGGGGGAATCACCCCGTTACTGGTATATACCTCCCCCCGCACACCATTCATACCTGATGAACTCCACTCCTATCGAGCTCCACCCTGTCGGCTACGTCTGTTCACCCTACAAGGTAAAGGGCGATGCCCCCCGGCAGGGACGCCTCTCGGATATGGTCTCTGAGATCGTGATTGATGAGAAATACCGCCCGGCCCTCTGGCAGATTGAGAGGCGAAAGCACCTCTGGGTTCTCTGCTGGTTCGACCGGGCCGACCGGACCGTTCTCCGGGCAATCCCGCCCGGGACCTCGGTCGAGAAGGGTGTATTTGCGATCCGCTCGCCCGACCGCCCGAACCCGGTCTCGCTCTGCATGGTCGATCTCCTGGGGGTGAACAATGGCGTTCTGAGGGTGCGGGGGCTGGATGCATTCGATGGGACGCCGGTCATAGACATCAAGGTGTACTCGGCCGGGATCGACTGCGTCCAGAAGACCTGAACAGGAAGGGGTATCTTTGCAGGATCATCCGCGCTGCCAGTCACCGGGCTTATATCGAATTCCAAAAAAAAGCTCCCGGGACAAAAGGCGTGACCGTTTCCGGGCTTTTTCGTGCTGACCCGAAAAGAGATTGGGGATGAACAGAAAATCCTGCTCTGTAGAAATCCTATTGCATCAGATACGATCGCCCTTGCGCCAGCCCTGCCCCGTTGGGGGGGCGCATGTGATGACTCTGCATTGCCTGCTCTGAAAAATTCTCCATTTCTGTGTACAGGTAGTACGGCGTCATCGCAGTTGGGGCGACCAAGCGGCGGGGCGAAGCCCCTGGTGCGTCAAGTAGCATGATTTCTACAGAGCAGAAAATCCACGTCATAATTAACAATAATACCCCGGTGAAAAGCCGCTGAACCCTTTCTTTGGGGAACCAGAAACCACCGCAGAGCGGATCGAAGGAATTTCACTTTCATTCCCCGTCAGTATCTGAAGAATCCTTTATCGGCTCTCGCACCGAGAAATATTCCGGAACCTGTGATCAGAATGACGGTACTGTCAAGAGCGCTCATCGCGCTGTTCATTATCACCTCTCTGTGCATTCCTGTAACTGCATATTCTGCAGATGCAATGAACCTGTACAATTTGGGGCGTGACCGTACAGAATCGGGAAATTATACCGGGGCAATGGCCGCATACAAGAATGCAATTGCCCTTGAGCCGTCGTACTTTGAGGCATGGGATGGCCTTGCGGATGCACTTAACCGTGACGGACAGTTCAATGATGCGCTCGCAGCATCCAACCGCTCCCTCGAGATTAATCCGGACTATGTACAAGGATGGATAAACCGTGGCCAGATCCTCTATAATATCGGGTACAGGAACGAGGATGTGGCACACGATACGGCAGCTGCAGATACCCTGTATGCCGAACAACTGGCTGCATTTGAAAAAGCAATTGCTCTCGATCCCAATAGTGCGGAGGCATGGTTCAACAAAGGGTATGCCCTTGCCGGTATGCAAAGATACGATGAGGCAATTGCTGCCTTTGATAAGGTAAACGTTATCGATCCCGCCTATCCGAATCTCCAGAAAAACCGGGAGATTGCTGTCCTGCTCCGGGATAAGGCCGGCGCCTCTCCGGTGACAACCAGGCCCGTAAGCCAGTCAACGGTCTCAAAAACAACCACTGTAGCGGAGTCCCCGGGACAACAGCCGACCGGGACCTCTCCCCGGCCATCACCATTGAATGGTGTAGCAGGGGTCATCGGCATACTGGGTGCCGGGTTCCTTGTCCTGCAACGGAAATGATCTGCTTTTTTTTGCACGAATTCCCCAATAATTTTATTGGTTGCCGGGATCTTTCGGGCAGCGTTCCCGGCAATGTGTTTTTCCTCCTCGTCTTCACTGAGAAATCAGGTTCCGGCTGATGCAATGGAAAACAAGAGAGTATATTACCCGTTTGCGATCAGCCGCGAGATATAATACCGGGCCCAGACAAATGAAACAACACCCCCGAGAATGTCCCCGGCAACGATCCCCCACCAGACGCCGTGCTCGCCAAACCCGAGCACGATCCCGAACAGGTACGCAAAGACCGCGATGAAGACCAGGTTCCGCAGGACTGTCATGACCAGGGATGTCATCCCCCTGCCTGTTGCCTGGAAGATCGAGCCCGACATGATGCCCGGCGGGATGAACGGGTAGAAGAAACACATGACGGCAAGGAAGGCCGCAATCTCCGGCGCGAGGTGGGCGCTTTCCGGCGAATAAGTAAAGATAACGGCGATCTGCCCGGCGAAAAGGTAGGTGATGGCGCTGGTGACAAGGGCGATGGCAACCCCGAGTGTAATAGAGAAGGTATGGATAGTCCGGATATTCCCGAATTTCCGTGCACCATAGGCAGCGCCGGCCACAGAGATGACTGCAGTACTGATGGCAACCATGGGGATGATGGCAAAGAAGACGACCCGCCATCCCGCGGTGTAGACCGCGACAGCGTCTGTACCTGCGGTCGCGACGAGCAGGCCGTTGATGAAAATCGCGAGGATTGCCATGAGAAAGAACTCGACACTTGCCGGAAGGCCAACCCCGAGGATGTCCCGGATGGTTTTTTTGTTCCACGAGAATGTCTTGTAGGAGATCGTGACATAGGTGTCCCGCTTTACAAAGAACCAGTAGAGGAGCACGCAGGAGACTATCACGAGAGAGACGATCATCCCCCACGCGGCTCCGGCAATGCCCATCCCGGCCGTATAAATGAGGAGGGGATCGAGAATCATGTTCAGGACCGAGGACGCGCCCATGACGTACATTGCCCGTTTCGCATCTCCTTCCGCCCGGAGGATCGCGTAGGCGATATTGGTGAAGAGGAGAAAGACCATTCCCAAAAAGACGACCTGCCCGTACTCGGTTGCAAGCCCGGCCGTCTCTCCCGCCCCGAAGAGGGTGACGATTGGGCCGGTGAGAAGGATCAGGGGAACGGTGAATATCGCTGACAGGATAAGGACCAGCAGGAGAGCGTGGACTGCTGTATTATCAGCACCGGTCTTGTCCTTTGCACCGATGCGGCGGGAGATGGCCGAGGCGACGCCGGCTCCAAGGCCGTTGCTCAGTCCCAGGAGGATCATGAAGATCGGGGTGACGAAACCGACTGCAGCGAGAGCATCGGAGCCGAGGCCGGCGACCCAGATGGCGTTGACGATGTTGTACGTGGACATCAATAACATCGCGGCGATCATGGGCCCGGAGAGCCTGATGATGGCCTTCTTCGGGTCGCCCATCAGGAGCGAGATTCCCTCCTTGATATTTTCCCCGGGCCGGGGTTCCGGCGCCGGGCTGGCAGGGTTATTTGCGGTCATCGCCTGAGATCCCCGCCCTTTTGCAGGATCGCAAAGATGTTCTCTCCCGCCCGGTGCATCAGGCCCCTGAGTGCAAGCCCCTTGTCCATCGGGAGGCCGGTACTGATCCGGCGCTTCCACTCCCGGTTGATGGCCTGGAGGGCGGGCACCGCTCGTTCCCCTCCCTTTGTGAGGAAGAGCCGGACTGCCCTCCGGTTCTTGGGGTCGGTTATCCGCCGGATATACTCCCCGTCATCGGGTTTCCTGACAGCCCGGGCTCTCGTTCGCTTGGCAAGGCGGTAGTGCCGGACAAGGGTATCCTGCATGATGTTCTGCTCCTTTGCAAGGAGCTTCAGGACCGGGAACTGCCCTGCCGGGAGGCCCAACGGCCGGAGCCGGTTGCTGAAGAACACGAATTTGCTGCGGTTAATGAGGGAAACAATCGCCCCGAAGGGGATATCGTCCGGCAAGCAGGATTTCATATAAACCCGTAAAGATTGCGGAGTATGGGGATAAATGTTGTCAAGGCAGCAATGAACGGTCACATCATAAACCGCTATACCCTTTTTACCTTACAAAGAGAACGGGATAGTACAGATGGACAAGATCCCCCTCGAGGTGGTGGGCGAGGAAACCGCGATCCGTTTCCGGGACTGCTTTTCTGTCCGTTACCTCCAGTCCTCCGCCCTCCTCTGCCGGCTTGCGTTTGCGATCGAGCAGGAGTACCTCAGGGGAGGTCCGGTCCCGGCAGATATCCAGCTCCGGCACGAGGCCTTCACGCTCAATGCGGTTCTCTCCTCCGTCTCCTTTCTGGAATCCACCATAAATGAGCTCCATGCCGATTCAACGGACGAGGAGTATTCTGCGATAGATGAAAAGCATGAGGCGCTCCTCAGGACTATCGGGAGGCAGTGGCATAATCCCCGGAACTTCGATCGGGCGCCGATGCTGACCAAGTACCAGACCATCCTCGCCATTGCCGGCCAGCCTGGATTCGAGGAGGGGGACCCGGCCTTTGCCAATGTCCGGATCCTGATGGAGATCCGCAACCATCTCCTGCACTATACCCGGGAATGGGTTATAATCCACAGCCGGCAGGCCCCGTGCCGGGAACCGGAGAGCACTTCGGACCATTTCGAAAAGATTCTCCATCATAAGTTCGTTACCAACCCGCTGGCCGGAAAAAACGTGCCATTCTTCCCCGACAAATGCCTCGGCCACGGCTGTGCGGAATGGGCGATCGTGAACAGCATCATCTTCACGGATGAGTTCTTCCGGAGGCTTGGGCTGCCGGTACCCTACGAGGGGATACGGGACGAACTGGGAACGAGATGAGGTTTCAGAAGATGCCCCATCGCCGGTAAAATACTGTCTTGTGATGGCTTACGCGCAAAACTCCTGCGAAGCCTGATGGCTTCTCGAATCAGTCCTCGCTGATGCGACGACTGATACTCGTCGGGTTTTTGCTCCAACGGCTCTTTATCGCGAATTTGATAGTGACCGGTTTTCCTCCGGGGCGCTGTCACCTTTTGCCGTTATCCCGTGGGCGAAGAGTGCCGTTCTGAGAACGCTGATGCGTTCTTCTCTTCCTTATGGTTCTGATGAACTGGAAATAAATAGGCCAAGGCCGGGCATACACATGAAGGAGTAAAAAGCTGATATTCCTGTTTCTCCCTGCATTCATTTACCTTGTTGTTTACCCATTATCTTGTCACTTACCTGCTGTCCTGAAAGAAAGACCATCGGCATTCCTGCACCCGGATTGACGCTGCCCCCTACAAAGTAGAGGTTTTTGTATTTCTCGCTTTTCTGGGGCGCTTTAAAGCCTTTGTTTTTTCTTTTGTCTGAAACGATACCGTATATTGCCCCACGGTTTGAATAATACCTTTTTTGTATGTCTTCAGGAGTCCACTCGTCCTCAGTTATTATGTGTTTGCGCACATCTGTGAGGGCCATGCGCTCCAGTTTGTCCAGCAGTCTCTCCCTGAACTCTGCGTACTCCTCTTTGGTAAAAGGCTTGTCCTGCACATAGGGCACATGCGGGAGTATCTTCAGGTTCTCACACCCGGCAGGAGCCTGTGATGGATCCGTTCGGCTGGGTGCGACAAGATAAATTGTTGGATCCATAGGAAGCCGTTTCTCATGGAATAGTTCATGATGACTTTTTTCCGAGTCTTCATCGGCATCTTTTCCAGGTTCTGCATGATTTGTCCGAACTAATCCATGGTGAAATTAACCCAAAGCACCATGTATAACGAAAGTATTTAGAGTACAGGTGTTTTCTTTGAATTGCAGTAATCCTCCACTAGTGCTGACCGCGGGCTTTTGCTCTACCGATAGGGTGCCGCTCACCGGAAAACGGGGATATTCCTGTGCCGTGGTGGGGTGGTACCGGTGATCACCCGCGTGTCAGATGGACGTGTCCGGATCCTCAATGATGCCAGGGCCCGGACCGGTGACTATGTCCTCTACTGGATGCAGTCCTCTCACCGCACGGAAGACAACCCGGCACTCTCCTATGCAGTCGAACGGGCGGATCAGGCACATCTCCCGCTCATCGTCTATTTCGGGCTCTGGCAGTCCTACCCGGAAGCCAACCTCCGTCACTTCCGGTTCATGCTGGAAGGCCTCGCCGAAGTCGGACAATCACTTGAGTCTCTGGGAATCCGGTTCGTGCTCAGGATTGAGCATCCAGACAAAGGAGTCTGTGCACTTGCGAAGAATGCGGCAGTCGTGATTGCTGACAGGGGATACCTCAGGCAGCAGCAATCATGGTACCGTACCGTTGCTGAACAATGCCGCTGCCCGCTGGTGCAGGTTGAAGGAAATGTGGTTGTGCCGGTTGAAATGGCATCGCAGAAAGAGGAATATTCGGCAGCCACCTTTCGCCCAAAGATTACCCGCCTGCTGGACAGGTTTCTTCACCCGGCTGAAACGGGCAGTCCGCAGCGTTCATCTCTCTCCCTAGACCTTCCCACCCATGCTGATGAATCAATAGAGGCTCTCCTTTTATCCCTCAACATTGACCGCACGGTTCCTGCATCGGGATTATTCGCCGGAGGGACCGCAGAAGCGAACCGGCGGTTTGAGCAGTTCCTGAAAAACCGGCTTGACGGGTTTGCCGAAAACCGCACTGATCCCGGTGGGGATGGTGGTTCCGACATGAGCCCCTACCTCCATTTTGGCCAGGTATCGCCTATGACGCTCGCTCTCCACGCTCAGGAACGGGGAGGGAACGGAACTCCGGCATTTCTCGAAGAGCTGATCGTGAGACGTGAACTTGCCGTGAATTTTGTCCGTTATAATGATCACTACGATACCTTCAACTCACTTCCTGCATGGGCACAGAAAACGCTGGCACTGCACCAGGCTGATCAGCGGGAGTATAGGTATTCACTTGATGAACTCGAGCGGGCTGTTACCCATGATCCGTACTGGAATGCGGCCCAGCAGGAAATGATGAAGACCGGTAAGATGCGGGGCTACATGCGGATGTACTGGGGTAAGAAGATCCTTGAATGGAGTAAAACACCGCAGGACGCCTATTCAGCTGCCCTGCATCTCAATAATAAATATGAGATTGATGGACGGGACCCCAACGGGTACGCCGGTGTTGCCTGGTGCTTTGGCAAACACGATCGCCCGTGGGGGGAGCGTCCGGTCTTTGGCATGGTACGGTACATGAATGCGCAGGGACTCAAGCGAAAGTTCGCCATGGACCGGTATATCGAAAAGGTCCGGTTGGTCCGCTGAGGACCGGGTGATACTATAGAGAATAACATTAACCCCCATTATCTCGGTACCCCTTCGACGAACGGGTGTCCGAATTTGTAGGGTTAATAGCAATCCTCTATAGTCATGGCCGCGCTCTGGTAAAATCCGGTTATGCCCCCGGAGATGTCAACGGTTCGTGCGGTTACCGGCGCTTTTTTGGTTTCCTTTCGCCAGAGGGAGACTGCGGTACCCCAGCACAAGCCCCCATGGAGATGAGGTATTGTTCGGCCTTTGCGATCAACGGGGCCCGTTTCTCTTCCGGCATGCGGGTGATATAAGTGATAAAGGGGGCCATCCTCGGGTTGTTCTCAAAGACGTCGCGATGGACATACAGGAAACGCCAGTAGAGAGCATCCCAGAGATCGCACCACGGGCCTTTTTTGTAATTACTCATCTTGAGCACATACCGGGAACCGGATATGTAGGGTTTGGAACTCATCAGCCCGCCATCAGAAAACTGGCTCATGCCATAGACGTTGGGGACCATGACCCAGTCATATGCATCAATAAAGAGCTCCGAGAACCAGTCATAGACCCGGTCCGGGTTGAATTCTGCGAGAAGCATGATGTTGCCCAGCACCATAAGGCGCTCAATATGGTGGCAGTATGCAGACGTGAGAACACGGCTTATTGTTGTATCGACAGGCTCGATACCCGTTGTGGCGGTCCAGAAGCATGGAGGTACCGGGTGGGTTAAACCCAGTACATTTGATGTCTGCTCTTTTTTTCCGGCAATCAGATAAACCCCCCTGATGAACTCGCGCCACCCGATCATCTGGCGGATGAAACCCTCCAGCGAAGTGATCGGGATCTCATGCTCCTGTGCATGATGCAGTGCGGCATCGACTACGTCCTTTGGGATGAGGAGCCCGATATTCAGCAGGGGACTGAGCGCCGAATGGAAAAGAACCGTTTCATCCCGTTGAATTGCGTCTTCGTACCTCCCGAACAGTACCAGCCGGTTCATGAGGAAATCGTCAAACCAGCGGTTCGCATCCTCAAACGTGACCGGCCAGGAAAAAGCCTTCACATCCCCATAGGCACCCGGAAAATGGTACTGCACGTAGCTGATTGCTTCGGTTACATACTCGTTCTGAACGGGGTGCCAGACCGGGGGTATAGGGAAATCCTTTGGCAGCGGTTCCCGGTTGAGGGTATCAAACGTCCAGCGTTTCTCAACCGGTTTGCCATCGTTCTCCAGTAGGATTTTATGACGTTTTCTCTGCTCGATATAAAATTCCGTGAGATAGAGTCTCCTGCCTTCATGGTAAAAACCCCTGAGGTAATCTCGTGAGCAGAGGAACATGGGACTCTCGTAAGTAACCAGCCGTATTCCCTGGCTGGTGCAGGCTTTATCAATCTCTTCAACCAGACCGTTTTCCAGCGGATCGCACATATGGACCTCTGAAACACCGTTTCTGTAAAGGTACACAAACAGGTCTGTGCTTTTTTCCAGTATTGCTGTTTCAAGGTATTCGATCGTGAATCCTCCAGCGACCAGGTAATCCCGGTACCGCCGCATGGATGCCCGGTGAAGCACCAGTTTCTGGGCATGGAACCGGCGCCTCCGGAAGAACCACGGGTCTTCAGCAAGGATTACCGCTCGCTCCCTGGACAATGCCGGACTTTGCTGAAAGAGCTGGTGGGGATAAACCACCGTTACTCCCGAATGGGCCGGAGCAGCTGCTTGTTTTTTTGCGGGCATTTTTTCTCATCCTTACTTTTGCCGGTTTTCCTGCTGATCAGCTGGTCTTTTCCTTCCTTTCCACACATCTCTCCCGCGATCCGTGATCTCTTCAGGCAGATCCGCAAGTTCAACCGGGTACGGAGCAAAGAATGTCTGGTTCAGCAGGGCCGGCTCCCCGAACCGGATCACCCATGAACGGAGCAGATCCCGGGGTTCAGCCAGTGTGGCATGCCCCTCCTTATAGCGACCGATTAATCTGAGGCAGTAGGCTTTTTCTTCTCCTGAAACCCGATTGCTGAAATAACCCAGCGCATGCTGAAGGACATTAATATTATTGGTGTAGCGCGGAACCTGCGCAAGAGCGGCACAAAGCAGGTGGCGGTAGTGGGAAAAGAGTTCCTCCGGCTCAGTCTTTGCCCGTGATGCAACAAGCCTGCCCATCTCGCGCATGAGCTGCTGGTGACAGGCCATCAGGAGCAACTTGTTGACTCCGTGGAACTGCACAAGAGCTTCACGATCCCGGGTTACTTCAATCTCCCTGAATGCCGCAAGGGTAAAGATCCCGGTGAGAAAGTGGTCACGGATCCGTGCATTATTCAGGCGCAGTTCATCTTCTATGGGCAGCTCAGAGAAACGTTTCAGAACCTCCCGGGCAAATAAGCCGGCTGTCTTTTCAATTGCCATGGATTTTTCGGCTGACGGGTATACCCGCACACCACTGGTACCTGAAGTGGGAGAACCGCCTTTTAAGATAAAACCGTCAACGGGGGGCAGAGAATCAAGAAACCGATTGGCAAAGACGGTCATCTCTCCGGTAACATCCCGCCCGGTAGCAGGCTGTAGTAAATGATCTATTCCCTCCAGTCGTACAATCCTGACTGGTGCTCGGGGAATTCCTAGGCCAATCTCAACTTCCGGGCAGACCGGGATACAGTCAGCGTGGGATTTTAAATAAGCAATAGCAGGGGAAGGAATCTTCGAACCGTCGTAGCGGCACGGGTCGAACTCGATACACCGGCTGATGACAATGCGGGGTCGGGGAAAATGGCGTACCATAAACTATCACATTATCTTTCAGTTGCTGGAGGATGGATATGAATCATTGTGCCTTTGATCATCATTATTATCCTCTTGTTCAAGATTAGTAATTCAGAGGACTGATGATCGTATGGATCCGCTGAAAATCCCCCGAATGCCAAAAACAGAGTACGATGCGTTGATAGAACGGCAATGTGTCTCACGGATCTCGTTTGGCGCCTGTGAACATCCCTATATTGCCCCGTTCATGTACGTGTTTGATAAAAAATACCTGTACTTCCTTTCCACAAAATACGGAAGGAAGATGGAATATTTTGCCAAAAACCCGAAGGTCTCCGTAGAGATCGAGGAGTATGCTCCTGACCTTTCCGCTTTTACGTTTGTGAGTCTCCAGGGATTTTTGGAAGAAGTGAAGGATCCCTTGCAGAAAAAGAAAGTGCGGAAACAATTCGTTGACATGATTGAGAAAAAGCGGCTTTCACCACGGGTACTCACGGCTCTTGGTCACAGCTCTGCTGACAGCCCGGATGTAATTGTCCGCGAGGAGCGCTCGGCTGTTTGGAAACTGGTCGGTGTAAAAGATATTGTGGCACTGAAAAACGGGTAAACTCCCCTCATGTATACTCCCCACTGGGAACGGTTACACAAGGAGCCCTGCGGTGCAAGGAGATCCGCTCACAACGTTCCGTGCATAAAGCACACATCACCAGGTGAGATTC
>JBAVWM010000035.1:0-4594 GCA_049697815.1 Methanoregula sp.
CCCCCCTTGCGCCAGCCCTGCCCCCGTTGGGGGCGGGGGCGCATGTGATGACTCTGCATTGCCTGCTCTGAAAAATTCTCCATTTCTGTGTACAGGTAATACGGCATCATCGCAATTGGGGCGCCCAAGCGGCGGGGCGAAGCCCCTGGAGCGTCAAGTACCATGATTTCTACAGAGCAAAAAACCCCAGCAGACTATGGCGGGGCTCTGCTGCCGGGTTTGGATCCCGCCTCTCTGTATCTGACCGCAATCCGGGCACTGCTGCCAGGGGAACCGGGTGAACCTGTTACCCTCAGAAAATCAATAAAAAACCAGAAAATTGTCCGGAGACTGGAGCGGGATTGGCAATCTTCTGGAAGTCATAATGGTATTTTTTGTTTATTGCGAGTCTTTTTAGAGAGAAAGATTATCCGGGCCTGGTTTATGGGCTGTTCATACAAAATACTCTGTTCATGGAGTCTTTCTTTAAAAAAAATTCAGAATCCTTCCGGGTCCGTTGCGTCCCAGCGGGCCTTCGCCTTCTGAACCAGGAACCACGTGGGGATGGCAAGGATCACGGCTGAGAGGGCAAAGTACGGGTTTGCAAAGGCAGCCGAGGTGAAGACTGTCAGGACTATGCCGACAAGGAGAAGGTACACAAAGAGTACCCTGACATCGTAGACCAGCACGCTCGGTGAGAGCCCGCAGAGCCAGGCCATGACACCCGCCGCAAAAAACGAGACCGAGATGCCGAGTACAACGGCAGGGACAAGATATGCGGCCTCCCCGGTGAGGATCGCTACAATCCCGATGAAGATGGCCGGTATCGCCTGGAGGACCGCAAACGTGGTGAGTTTGCTTGAGATCAACGTGCTGACTGCAACGGGCAGGCAGGCGTACGGCCCGAAGCTGTCGGACATCGTGACCCACGTGTACATCGTTGACGCGATGACACCGGTGGTGATGGCAAAGATGAAGAGCAGCCCGTGGGGCGGAAAGAACGGGCCCAGCAGGGATAAGAAGAACCAGATTACTGCGAGGGGGAGGAGGAACGAGAAGATCGTCTGGCCGACCAGGCTGCCGCTCCGGTACAGGTCAAGGGTATCCTTGGCTACAAGCGGGGGGTTTTGCAGAAACGTTAACCGCTGCACCAGGGGCAGAAAGGAATCCTTGTACGTCTTCTCCGATCCCACCGATTCGGGATTGAACAGCACGATTGCGACCAGAAAGAGGAGTGCGAGCATGGCGCAGGAGAGCAGGAAGTTTGCCCACGTGAACGTGCTGTTCAGGAGCAGCGGCGGGAAAAAGAGCGCCGGGTTCGTGCCGGTCATGGCAGCAAGGCCGCCCACGGCCGCGCCAAAGGCAAGCAGGACGAGCCAGAGGAGCGATCGTGAGCGAGTATAGACTGCCGAGAGGAAGAAGACGCTGCAGAGGCCAAAGAGGAACGAGAGCGTCAGGGTGAGAAGCAGGAGCAGGGCAGCTGCAGGGGAGACTCCGGAAAACGGCGCTGCCAGGATGTACCCGAGGCCGAAGGGCAGGACCCAGAGGAAGAAGTAATAGACGGTGTCCTTGACGACAAAGTTGGCAAAGATGAACCGTTCGGAGAGCGGGAGGCTCCGGGCAGAGTACGTGAGCAGGCTTGCCTGGCCGAACCGCCGGTTCATCACCTCGCTGCCCAGCAGCCCGAACCCGCCGACCATGATCCCGAGCATCAGGTAGTTCGCGTGGAGGATCAGCATGAGGCTGCCGGCCGGGAGGGTGGTCTGCATCCGGGGGATGACGAACGACCCCGTAAACGCGATTGCGAAGATCATGACCGGGAAGAGGGCAAAGGAGAGGCTGCCGAAGATCGTGGAATGGACCCGCCATTCTTCTTTCATCATACTGGTGAACAGCTCAAACATGGCGGTCCTTCCGGACGAGCGAGAGGAAGAAGGAGGAAAGGTGTTCCCCCCGTGCGGTCAGGTCGGCAACGGGGCCGGTATGGAGCAGGGTCCCCTTGTGGAGGATCGCAAACCCCGAACAGATCTCCTCGGCAACCTCGAGGATATGGGTCGAGAGGAAGATCGTCCTGCCCGCTTTGACATATCCCGCGAGGTAATCCTTGACAAGGTCCTGCATGATCGGGTCGAAGTTGATCAGGGGCTCATCAATGAGCGCCAGCGCGGGTTCATGGATGAAGGCCTGCGTGAACATCAGTTTCTGACGGGTGCCCCTTGATAAGTCCTTGCAGAGTACATTTTTTTTGTCGGCAAAATCGAGGAAATCGAACCACCAGTCCGCCTTCGTCTCGATGTCCGGGATCTTCCGGACCGCCGCAATGAACTCGAGGTACTCCATTGCGGTGAGGAAACTGGGCGGGGTCTCCTGCTCGGGGATGATTCCCACTTTCCCGCGGACACCGACCGGGTCCCTGATGACATCGACCCCGAGCACCGTTGCTGAACCGCCGGAAAGCCGGGTCTGCCCGGTGAGCATCTTGATCATCGTCGTCTTCCCGGAACCGTTTGGGCCCAGCAGGCCGAAGAGTGCGCCTTCTTCCACCAGGAGGTTTACGTGGTCCACTGCGCGTACGTTGCCATAGGTTTTCGATAAATCCCGTGCTTCAAGTACTGGTGTCATTTCATTGTTCCGCTGCAGGCAATGCCCTGCCTTTCCTGTTGTGCATCTCCGGCCATCGTCTCCCTCCCCGGCTCCTCACCGTGACGCTTTCGGCCCGTTCAGCCCCTCTTGTACAATCTCTTCCCGCCCGGCCGGGTCTTCCGTGCCGGAAGCCCCTTGCGATCCGGCCGGCGAGGGACGAGGTCATCGTGCAGATGAAGAGCGGGATTTTTATCCTCCTGTTGTTGTCCATTGCGTTTTAGTC
Source organism: Methanoregula sp. (assembly GCA_049697815.1). Lineage (GTDB taxonomy): Archaea > Halobacteriota > Methanomicrobia > Methanomicrobiales > Methanospirillaceae > Methanoregula. The sequence continues at coordinate 2,846 of JBAVWM010000035.1, forward strand.
CCTTACCGATACCCTGTTCTTGAGCCGTACCTCATCCGCCGGCAGGTTCAGCACATGCATTTTGCGGTGACAGTTGGGACAGAGTGCGACAACATTCTCTATACGGTCCTGTCCCCCCTCCGTAAGCGGAATGATATGGTGTGTTTCCAGGTAGGGCTCCCCCCCACGGCTTTTGAAGGGAGCGGGCTTACGGCATAACTGGCAGATCCCGGCCGCTTGCCGTTTTGCATATTCCGCAACGATCTGATCGCCGAACACGTCGGGGGCCTTATTGCGCCCGCCTTCTTCTTTGAGGAGAGAGCGTGCCGCAAAGCCGGGCCCGCCCGGCGGTACTTTCTGTTCTTTCGCCGGGACGACCCCCCCGTTTGCTGCCGGCACTGCTTTTTCTGGCAGTGGGGAACGGTTGTTTTCCCTGCGTTTCAGGGGGAAGACCGTGACATCCCGCATGGTTTTTTCCCGGTCGGCCTGCCGGGAAAGGTAGGGGTTCTCCGCGAGTTCAACGTCGCCGGTGTACGTATAGGCACCCTCAGAAAAAACCTCGAATAAAAAGAGACGGGTGCCGTTCTCGCTCGATTCAAAAAGGGCTCTGTTCTGGTTAAAGGAAAATCCCGGTTCTCCGGAGAGTTCCCGTCCCGTGAAGTGAAAGGTTTTCCCGATCCATCTGTCTTCACAGGCCGGCCGGGTGTGGTCCGAGACGAGGACCAGGCTGTTCGTCCCCGGCGATCTTCTCATCGCCCCCTGCGAGCTGCACCGGAAGATCGCCATGAGGGTATCGTTATCGATGACATCACCGGGCCTGACGGGTACCGGGACGTCCGTTGCCGCCGTTTCTTCCGGTGCTCCTTCCAGCCCGACCTCGTACTCATCGGGTACCTGCCGGCGGCTCAAGGAGAGCGATGGTGTATCGCTGGATCCGCTGCGGCTTTTTTTGAAAAGCTCAAACCATCCCGGCCAGGTTGTCCGTAAGAGCATTGCAAATTCCTGGTTCCACCGCAGCCTGGTCACGGGGGGATCGTGAAGGGTCTTTTCGATGAACGCATCAAAACGATGGTTGGTATGCCAGAGTACGATCTTCCTTTTCTTCCCCGGCTGCAGGCCCGCAACGGAAAAAAACTCCTGTACCTTTTCCGGAAGGACCGTTTCGCGATAGAGGAAGACGTGCCGGTCCGTCTTTTTTACTACGGCAGTACCGTTTCCGGTTGTCCATGAATCAAAAGAGGAGTCCTCATCCTCGGGAATATCCGGTGAATCCTCCTCTGCAGAAGCGATACTATCCTCAATTTCTTCCATGGTGCATGCCTTTTTCTGGTGATAGGGGGGTCTTTCTCCCGCGCTGTAGGGAAGAGCCTGTCGCAGAAACTATGGTCTGCAAGAGTTAAGTATTTTTTACTCCGGCTGTACGCTCCGCAGGGGGGGCCGCGAAGGGTCCGATGAGGGGGGCCCGATATACACACCTGTCGTGTAACGTGACACCGTATGCCTGATAAAACGATGAAATCTCCTGGAAATTCCGGTGGTGTTCTGGTTCCGGAAAAATGGGTTGGGTGGAGCGTGAAGATCCATGATCGCGGTGATGACGACCATCGGACTCCCCGCTGTGCCCGTTTCCTGCGCGCTTCAGCGGGCTTCCGCATTTCATGGGTTTTGTCAATGTGATGAATACGGCCGGGTCCTCTGGCCGGGTCTGCAGCTCTCTCATTCACCGGGAACGGTGTGCATGTCGGGATAACAGTTGGTGGTCAGGAATGT
>JBAVWM010000036.1:0-2070 GCA_049697815.1 Methanoregula sp.
CATAGCTCCCCGGCAGGCTGAACTCAAAAATATTCTGGAAAACCCGATCATTGTCATCTACTCTGCCTCATGGGCAACGCTGGTTGCCATCCTCCTGGTCATTATATGGCTGCACCGGCGTAAAAAAACTACAAGATCAGATGCTGAAGATACCGAATCCCCGCAAGGGGAGGATAAAAAATTATAAGGTAATTTCCCGGAACTGCTTCCCGAAAACACCGCATATCGGGCACTGGTCCGGGACCTTTCCGATCTCGATATTCCCGCATATCGGGCAGAGGAAGACCTTCTCCCTGCCGAGATCCTGTCCGGCTTTAACTGCAGCCAGCGCTTTTTTGTAGAGACCGGCATGCACCTCTTCGGCCTTCATCGCATGGGTGAAAGCAAGGACTGCATCGCTCCGTTTCTCGGCTTCCGCTGCCCTGACAAATTCGGGATACATCGTCGTAAACTCGTGCGTTTCCCCTGCGATGCTGAGCTCGAGGTTCTTGTCGGATGATCCGACGGCTGACAGCACTTTCAGGAGTTTTTTCGCATGGATCGCCTCTGCTTCCGAGGCAGCCTTGTACAGGACTGCCACATTCTTGAACCCTTCTTCTGCGGCTTTATCCGAGAATGCCTGGTATTTCCGGTTTGCCTGAGATTCCCCGGCAAAGGCTTCTTTTGCGTTATCGATTGTTGCCATGAGGGAATAGTATGGAAAGATTGGTCTTAAAGATTCTTAATGGAGCATACCGGGTTTTTCCGGGATCCGGATCGTATATTTTGGGGGGGATACTAGAACGAAAATAAAAAGAAACATTTTTGCCACAGCGCAAACACACCTATCAGGGAACGGTTCCCCGCGGGGAATGTCAACCACAGTCTGATAATGGAGCCCCCATGAAAAAAATGAAGGATGTGCCGCAAAAAGACCGGCCGCGGGAAAAAATCGCCAGCAAAGGAGCGTCTGCGCTGACGGATACGGAACTGATCGAAGCTATTATCGGCAGGGGAACGAAGAGCCGGGATGTCCGTGAAATTTCAAAAGATATCAACCGGCTTGTAATCGAGCGGGGGAATGCGATCGGGTATAACGACCTGCAGGCAATAGAGGGGATCGGCCCCTCAAAGGCCTCCCAGATTATGTCCTGCTTCGAGCTGGGCCGGCGTTATTTCGGGTCAAAAGACCAGGGAAACAAGGTAACAAGACCGGAAGATATCCTCCCGCTTGTCGCAAACCTGCGCGAGAAGCGACAGGAGCATTTTGTATGCATTGCCCTGAATGGCGCCGGCGAGGTGCTCGGCAACAGGACCATCACGATCGGGCTGCTCAATCACAGCCTCGTGCACCCCCGCGAGGTCTTTGCCGAGGCTATCACGGACCGGGCGGCATCGGTCATCTGCGTGCATAACCACCCGTCGGGTTCCCTGGAGCCCAGCAGCCAGGATATTGCCATCACCACCCAGCTGAAGGAGGCCGGCTCCATTCTCGGTATCCAGCTGATCGATCATATCATCGTGACCCGGACCGGCCATGTGAGCATGAAAGAGCGGGGGCTTGTCTGACCGCCCTTTTTTCACTGAAATACCAGGGAAAACGGTATATTGCAACAGAACCGCGACAGGAACCGGGGTCAATCCGGGTGATTTTTCGTCCACCGGCCCGTATCGGCATGAGCGTGACGGGCAGTCGGGTTGTCGGGTGTGCACCGCGGCAACTTTCGTGCGCTCACTTTGCGAGGGCTTCTCCCAGAAGGCGTCCTTTATTATAGGCCGCATCGAGAAGGTCCTGCCGGGTCCGGATATCGCGAATGGTATCCATGTCACTGATGAGAAGTTCATCCCCATAACGGCAGTCGATAATATCGAGGAATGCCCGCAGGGTCAGTTTCGCGCCAACGAACACTTCGGGTATCTTCATACCGGATATACAGATGACCAGGGATCTTCTCCGGGACTTGTTGTCGGCAGCGACCAGAGATTGGTTTCGCATGTATTTCGCCATGAAAAAAACCTGGAACCGGTCCATGAACGATTTCAGTTTACCCGGTATTCCCATGGTCATGACAGGAGTGGCAATGATGAGGC
>JBAVWM010000037.1:0-29976 GCA_049697815.1 Methanoregula sp.
CAGGGGAAAGTTCCTCAGGAGGAAGTTCCTCGGGCGGCTGCGGCTGTGGTGGATGAAAGGCTGTGATATCTGAAAAACGATATCGTGGAAGGTCAATACGCCGGGAATCCCCCCGTCGATGGCACTGTTGTTGACCGCCATCACAATGTCAAAGACCGTGAGTGTCGGGCTGGGGGACGTGGATACTGATGCCGCTCATCGGGAATAAAATTCTTCTTTATGCACCGGTCCCGTTCCCTTCCTGTACCCCGACAGCCGTTCCCCCTTCCTGGTTATGGGGATCCTGCGTCAGCATCATAACGGACCTTCTCAGCCGGTAGACTTTTCCCGCATCCGGTACCTGATTTTACTCGGGGCTCAGCGATGAGCCGAAAGAATGTTCAGCTATCCGGATAAAATTCCCTTTATGAAATTTTGTGCAATCCCCCTGCTTTTCATCATGGTTTTTGGGATTCTCTTTGCCGGATGCACGCAGTCGTCAGGTACCGGGCCGGGGACTACGGCTTTTATGGAAACAACCCGGCCTGCCGCTGAACCTGCAACTCATCAGGTTTCCTTACTCAGGGACATCAAGGACTCAGACCACCTGTTCTCATTGCAGGTTCCCGTCGAGTGGAACGTGAAGACCTACCGGTTGAACGTCCTCAATAATCCCGAAGGTTTCGTATACCAGACCGACCTTGTTGAGGGTAACGTGTACTATATCCAGACCTTTACAGCCTTCCGCAGCCAGGAGCAGGTATACCGCGACCAGTTCCGGCATTGGTCGCCCTCACCAACCGAGACCACCGCGACGATCAATGAAATCATCTACGACCGGTTCGAGTCCACGTCAGACGGCAAGACCTCTGTAGCATACGTTGCACGCAAGAGCAGCGCGAATGAACGCGGGTACACAAACGTCATTGTCTTTGTAGCAAATACCAGCCACCGGTTCGAAAAAGAGGACTTTGAAAAGATTGTCGCGTCGTTCCGGTATTTCAGCGGGAGTGATGCAAGCAGTATGCCGGGCGAGGAGATTACACGGAGCAATCCGCCGCTTAAACCTTCTTCTGGCAGCTGCGGCGTATGCCACGGCGGTTAAATGCCGGGACAGCCACTACCAGGGTCCGGCCAGAGGACTTGAAGACTGAGGGATACTATCCCGTTTTTTTACCGTCGCCTTATTAAATCACGGATTCTCACGCCTGTGAGCTTGGAGCGGGAGGAGAGCAGGCCCGGCCGCATGTGCCGCCCGCCCAAAAAAAGAAAAAACAGCGCTGAAAAGGCGGTCAGTCCGCCCGCAGCGCCTCGATCGGGTCGAGGTCCGCTGCCTTCCATGCCGGGTAGACTCCCGAGAATATGCATATGACCATACCGACTGCCATTGCCATCGGGACATAGATCAGGCTCTGGAACGTGAAGAAATATTTCGTTGTGCCAACCATGATGAGGACGACAAGCCAGCCCAAAGTCAGGCTCATGATCGCGCCAATCCCCGCACCGACTACCCCGAGGATGATCGCCTCATAAAGGAACATTTTCCGCACCTCGCTCTTCTGCGTGCCGATGCTCCTTAAGATCCCGATCTCCCGGATCCGTTCGGTCACCGACATCATCATGACGTTGAAGATGGAGGTCGCGGCAACCAGGAGCGAGATGCCGGCAATCGCCATGACAAAGGTCGTCAGCGTGCCCACTGTCGAGGTGATGCTCGCCATCATCCGGCTGCTGTCCTGGATGGTGACGACGTTCGTCTTACGGTTGAGCTGATCCTCGATCGCGATCTTTGTTTTATTCGCGTCATCGATGTTGTTTAAGATCACGTTGACCTGATCGTACTCCTCCTCACCGCCAAATTGCCCGACAAAGGCCTTTTCGGTCATGATGATGGCGTTGTCGCTATTGAGGTCCATGGACATTCCCTTCTCTGTCAGGATCCCCACGACACGGAACTTCGAGACCGTCTCGTTTTGCGTTGCATCGCCGATGGTGATCCGGCTCCCGATGGTGAGCCCCTGCCGGTCTGCAAAGGAGGGACCGACAACAATGGCACTGGCGGTATTCGGCAGCGCGCCTTCGTCAACAGTCAGGACCGTTGCCATGTCATCATCGCGCATACCGTAGATGGTAGCCCGCCCGGTATTATCTCCCACCACGATCTTGTCGCTGTCCTGATAGAGGGGATAGACGGATCCGTAGGTGCCGACTGAACGCTGGATATCGTCAAAGTTGGCTTTTGTCAGATAATCTTTCGTACTGGTTGAAGACGATGACTTTTTGCTGGTCGATGATCCCCCTTCCCCCGGACCGCCAAAGAACCCGCCGCCACCGCCGCCGGTATCCGCTTTTACTACAAGGACATTGGCCATGGCGGAGAGCTGCTCGGTCACCGACATGGTCATGTTCGCCCCCATCATCCCCATGGACGAGATGGCAACAACGCCGATCACGATGCCGAGAGCAGCGAGCACCGAGCGGAGGAAATGGAGCCGGATGCTCCGGAGCGAGAGCTGGAGAATGATATCCATCTTCATACGTTTTCCACCTTCCCGTCCTTGATCCTTATGGTCCGTTCCGCCTGCGCCCCGATTAACGGGTCATGGGTGACGATGATGACCGTCCTGCCCTGGTTGTGCAGGCTGGTGAGCATCTCCATAATCTGGGCGCCGGTCCTGGTGTCAAGATTGCCGGTCGGCTCATCGCAGAGGAGGATGGCCGGATCGTTCACAAGCGCCCGCGCTATAGCAACCCGCTGCTGCTGGCCTCCCGAGAGTTCCGCGGGTTTGTGCTTCGCCATTTTCCGGTCAATGCCGACATCGGCAAGCAGCTTGCTGACCCGCCCGGTGGTATCGTTGCACCGGTGCTTGAGAATGTAGGGGTATTCCACGTTCTCGTACGCGGAGAGGAGCGGGATGAGGTTGAACTTCTGGAAGATATAGCCGATCGCGTTCAGGCGAAGATCCGTCAGTTTGGTATCCGACATCTTTCGAATATTCTTGCCTGTAATTTTCAGAGTACCCGATGTAGGGACATCCAGCCCTCCTATCTGGTTGAGGAGGGTGGATTTGCCGGACCCGGAGGGGCCCATGATTGCCACGAACTCCCCGCTATCTATCTGTATCGACATGTGGTCGAGCGCGATCACATCACCCGATTGCAGGGGATAGATCTTGCTCACATCGATAAGCTCTATAACCGGTACCTGCTGCATGACAGCCGCCACAACTAAAATTATTGCTCCTTGAGTTCATCATCAGGCTCTTCTTTCTTCTGGAACCTGTCGGTGAACCGCTTCAGGAGCCCCTTCCTCCATGCGAATACAAGCGCGATGATGGCGACGAGGATGATAACGATCGGGATGACCGGGACCTGGTTCAGTCCTGATCCGAACGACCCGAACATGCCGCTGCGACGGTTAACTGATGAACCGGATGCGGCTCCCGTGACTCCATTCGGCATTGCCTCAGATCCGAACCCGGTGGCACTTTCATTTCCATCAATGGTGGATTTTTCCTGGAATACATGGCCGTCTGCATCCTTGTATCCAACGATAAGCGGGGTCGCGCCGGGTCCTTTTGTGATATAGGATATTTCAAAACTGGAGAAATCGTCCGGCTCGAGGTTGCCGATGGCATATACCGGGTTCGGGTTGACCGGTGTGGCCGGGCTGCCAACCGTAACGAGGACGGATTTTGCCGCGGTCAGCCCGTTGTTGGTCACATCACCTTTCAGGGTGGTTACGCCCCCGGAATTTGAGCTCTCGATATTGTTCACGACGAGCTGGGCGCCCCTCTTGTTTTCCCCGAGATTCAGCGGCAGTACGACATCGGTGGTATGTTTATTATCCCCGTTATGGAAACTGACATGGAACGTGACCTCGGTCGCTTTTTCCGGTGTTATGGCGAAGGGGACCTGGACAGCGGTACCTGATTTCAGGGTTCCGACAAACGATTCCTTGGGAGAGATGTCAGCACCATCCGCTTCCGGGACGATGAGGACATCCGTGATGACCCCGGCACGGGGGTTGACAACACTGATATTCACCGTATCTTTGTTGGAGACCGAGAACATGTCGGGCTTCGCTGAGATACTTGCTCTGACATCCGTGGAATCGATCTTGAGCATAATCTGGGAGTGAATAGGTTTTGCTCCGTAGAAAATTGTCGAGACCGTGAAGAGCGGGAAATATGTTCCGTCACCGCCGTGAGTGGTGATCAGAAAGTTATAATCTATGGTTTGTCCGGGTCCGATGGAGGTGGCGGTTGCAAAATCACCAATATTGATGACCCCGACATGGGATTCCATCAGGTCAGGCTGGGAGACCGATACTGAAGTATTTGCTGCATTGGTGACATGGACGGTAACCACTCCGGTCTCACCGGGATAAAAAACCGCGGGTGTGATATCATAGCCGGAAACATATACCATTGCTGCAGCATCGATGGGGTTGGTCACCGTTACGGTATTGCCGGATATCGACGCTGCGTTCACGGCAGAGATGCCGGACAAGAGGAGCAGGATGCTCACAATAATGCATTGGATCTTCATACAGTCTCCACGTTTTTACACGATCTGGTCAGCCAGGGATCTTGTCCGGATCCCTAGGCAGGGAATGTGTCTCTAATTGTAATGTGTATTTTACATTTTGTCATTTATAAAGATTGTTTATGATGCTAAACTTTACATTATGTAACTATAGGGGATAAAAATGGCTGTACCCCCGTGCAGTGGGAACAGGTATGAACCGAACGGGCAGGGCATACGCGCAGAATTTCAGGTCGGGGATCCGGTAAAAGGGGGACGATCAGTCGATCTCAATAGTCGTATGCGCTTCATCGTACTGGAACACGTCTTCGATATTCACCCTGAAATACCGGGAGATACGGAACGCGAGGTCAAGGCTCGGGACGTATTTCCCCTTTTCTATGGCAAGGATTGTCTGCCGGGTAACGCCGATAGCCTGTGCCAGATCTTCTTGCGTCAGATCGTGCATGGCCCGGAATACCTTGATCTTATTCTTCATCGGTCTCCCAGTCCCCATATTTCCGGGCATAGTAGATCCTGAAGCCGACGTACAGGAAGATCATCAGGCAGAGCATTCCCAGCTGGAAGTACCCCATCATCCGGAGGCCAAGCAGTTCCGGGGAGTGGATCTCCGTATGTTCCCGGGGAAATGTGGGAACATACAGGATCTGCATGACCGCGCCGATGGAAAATGCACAGAAGACCACCCAGAATACCTGGAAGGTTTTCAGGGCGGCTTGCTCCGATATCTTGGCGGTTCGTTCATCCTCGATAATATCGGTAACTCTTTTCCGGAGAACGTAGATGATCCCGATAGCTACGATAAATGCAGCCTCGACAAGGAACCGGATGTGGAGTTCAACAGAATACCAGAACAACGCAAGCAGGGCAAGTGCGATACACCCGACAACCATGTAGAAGGTATTTTTTTTCATGTAGTCCCTTTGTTTGGTATATATGACATTTTGTCGTATAAAGATGACTATTCCCGCGATTAACCGGAATACCATACACTGGTGAAAAACAGTATTTCGATCTGGAAGGGAGGTGCGGCGATCCGGATATATGCCGGGATCGCTCCCAAAGATCATTACTGACCGGTGCCGGAACGGATGTACCCGTTTCGTGGATACTCTGAGAGATAGAAAGCATCGGAAACCCGGTATCGTACGGATTGAAAAAAGACTAAGGTGTCCATGCCCCATGATTTCTTTTCCCGAATCATCTCTGATATACAATCAGTGTTTTTCACAGGGAAATCAGGAAAAATTCCTGAACCTTTTATCGGGCTTCTGTATTCCATGAGCCCGATCCGGTTTTTATATCGGGGAATTCAGGTTTTACCGGTCCTGGCCTTTTTCCAGGATTCCGCTCTTATAAACCGGAATTTGGGTATCTACCAAACATTCATCTGGATCGCCGGATAACGGGTACCTATGGAGATCCATGACGGTCTGGGCCTTTCCCCCCGGAAAGTGACCTACCTCAAGTATTTTTTTGAACGCAGCGGCCCGGTGAAGACCAATGACCTGGCCAGCCGGTTTGGTGTCGACCCGTCCACCATCACCAAAACCTTAAGCGAACTCTCAGACGCCGGCCTTCTCACCCTCGCCCCGTACCACGGGGCAAGCCTCTCACCGGCCGGGCAGCTCTACGCAGCATTCCTCGTGAAACGGCATCGTATCCTTGCGCTGGCCCTGACCCATTACGGCCTGAGCGACGAGGAGGCCTGTACGGAGGTCTCCCGGTTTGAGAGCCTTGTTTCCAAGGATGCGATCGACCGGATGTGCCAGGCCATGGGGCATCCCCGCCAGGGGGTCTGCGGAGCGATAACTCACGATACCGGGTGTCTCGGGCACGGGCGGGAACCGGTATGATGGCCCGTGTTCCGGTACCGGTGCGGGGGGTATTCCCATGAGTTCCACATCACTCTCCCCGTATATCCCGGACCTTGACCTGATCACATACTATGCGGAAAACGGGAACTCGCTCTTCTCCCGCATGAGCCCGTGGACCAAAGTCTGCCTGCTGTTCTTCATTGTTCTTCTCGTTACGGTCAGCCGAAGCCTTGTCCTGCTCCTTGGACTGTACTTGGTCGTGCTCCTTCTCTATCTTGTCGCCAGACTGCCGGCAGGAAAACTCGTTCGCTGGTACACTCTCCCTGTCATATTCGTCCTCTCGCTTGTCGGGCTCATGATGTGGAACGAGCCCGGGGTACCGCTCTTCTCATGGACTATCGGTAATTTCACGCTTGGTCTGAGCGACAACGGGCTCCTGTTAGTTGTTACGCTTCTTATAAAAGCGCTCATAACGGTCACCTTCTCGCTTTTTTTCCTGATGACCACGCGCTACCAGCACTTCGTCGGCATAATCTCCCGTATTTTTCCCGCACCGCTTGACCAGATCTTTCTTATGGCGTACCGCTTCCTCTTCCTGACACTGGCCATGTCGGCAGCCCTCTTCAAATCCGTGAGGTCACGGGGCGGAGGCCTCGTGCACAGCCTGCGGATGCAGGGCCGGCTGTTTGCCGGTGTGTTCGCGCTGGTTTTCATCCGTTCCTTCGAGCAGGGCGAGCGGGTTCACAAAGCAATGAATGCCCGGGGCTTCACCGGGTCGTACCCCCTTTCGGGAGAAGTCCCCCGGCCCGGGATTGCTGAATGCAGCCTGCTGGTCGTGACCGGTGCACTGGTGACTGTTGTCGTGCTCCTCTCACCGTACCGGGGGTAGTGATGCCATGACAATCATCCGCAGGAACCCGGACGCCCCACACTGCCCCCCGGTCGACCATAACCGCGAATTGATCCATGTCGACTGCGCAAGTCATACCTACCCGGACGGGAGCGTAGGCATCCATGACATGTGCTTTCGCGTGCTCAGGAACGAGATTGTTGCCATCTGCGGCCCGAACGGGTCCGGCAAGTCCACCTTGATCGAGCACCTCAACGGCCTGCTGCTCCCTTCGCTCGGGAGCATCTGGGTGAACGGTCGTACGATTGGAGGCGGCGAACAGGCAGGGCTCTGGAAAGAGGTGGGGGTCGTCTTCCAGCGCTCCGATGACCAGCTCTTTGCCCCGACCGTGCTCGACGATGTGATGTTCGGGCCGCTCAACCTTGGCCTTTCACCGGATGATGCCAACGCCTGTGCCATGGAGGCGCTCGGGACGGTAGGAGCGGCTGACCTTGTCCACAAGCTCCCCAATTACCTGAGTGGCGGGCAGAAGCGGCTGGTCTCCATTGCCGGGATCCTTGCCATGAAACCGATGGTCGTCGCAATGGACGAGCCGACCTCCGATCTCGACCCGGTCCATGCCGACATGATCGAGAGGATAATCTTCGATCTCAGGCATCGGTTTGGCATCAGTGTTGTTATTGCCACTCATGATATGGACCTTGCCGCCCGTATTGCCGACCGTGTCTGCCTTGTGAGGAACGGGGCTGTCTTTGCTGAAGGTATCCCGCAGGAGATCTTTTACGATCCCGCACTTATTGCGGATGCAGGTCTGAGGCTTCCCACGACCGTACAGACGTATCTTGATCTCTGCAGTGCTGCCGGTGTCAGGCCTGCATCCTACCCGCTCAGGAGCGGTGAACTTGTTGCGGCATTACAGGAAATCCCGCTGAAAGACAAGACCGGCTGCTGATTTGGGGGATGCCCAAATTTTGCACAACATTGAACATGTCCGCAGGCGATGATGATCTGATCAACCGGGTCTCCCATGGCACATATTCATCTTGAGGACGGATCATTCACCCTGTTCTGGGTGATTCTCTGGTGGGCTGTTGCCCTTGCTGTTATCGGCATTGCACTGTTTTTACTCCGCAGACACGGGAAAGCCGACAACCGCCGGATCACGCTCGCCGCGTTCTGTACAGCAGCTGCGTTTGTCCTGTACCTGGTCGACATCCCGGTAGCCGGGGGGGTTCATATCAGCCTTACCCCGCTCATCGGCATCCTGACCGGCCCGGTCATCGGTCTGTTTATTGTCTTTATCACCAACATCCTTTCTGCCGCGGTCGGGCATGGCGGCTGGGGGATGATCGGGGCCAATACGATCGTAAATTTTTCTGAAGTCCTCTTTGCGTACGGGATCTGGCGCGGGTTGAAACCCTTTATCAGGAACGTCTTCTTCCGGGCCGGCACCGCGACCCTGTGCGGGCTGATCCTCGGGAACTTCGTGATGATAGGGATCATCGTCCTTTCCGGGATCCAGGGAGTAAACCAGAGCCCGCAGCAGGTCCTCGCCGGGCTCTCCCTTATCGCAGCAATCAATACCGTGGTCGCAGTGATCGAGGCGCTGATGACCGGTCTTGTTGTTGCGTATATCGGAAAGATGCGGCCGGATCTTCTTGAAACATAAAAACAAAACGCGGAGAAAGGTTGACGCCTGCAAATATTGGTACCCGGTTTCCTGTTTTTTTGATATTATAAGGGGAGCCGGTTCCTGCCCACCATCTTTTTAAAATGCAGGTCCCGGCCTTGAGGGGGGATTGTTCAATCTGTCACTCCGCATGGCCGGGTTGCTGAATCGATGAAGATTAATACGATGCCCTTCAGGACTTGACGTTACGTAATCCCACGGGCTTTCAGCCATTCGATGAACTGGGCAATAAGATCACCCGTTGAATTCACCTGTTCCTGGGTCTCCAGCTGATTCTGTACCTGCTGCTGGCCCTGACCTGGTGTATTGCCTTGCGCCGGCGGAGCGTGCGGGGTCATGTTGCCATCGCCGTGCCATCCCGTGTTGTTCATCGCGGTTGTATTCGTGGGGTCCCCTCCTCCCATGGGCGGGGGAATGTCGGTCATATTCCCTGCGCCATGACCGTGCCATGCCGTGCTGTTCATCGCGGTCATGTTGGCGGTGTCCCATGCCGGCTTTTCGGGCGGGGCCATGTTACCGTTGTCCGGTGCGTGCATGGTCCGGTTTCCAAGAGCTGTTGCGTTTCCAAATCCTCCGGGCCGGTTGCCTTGGCCGGTTGCGGCGTTGTTCTGGTTGTTCCCTTGGGTTATCGTATTTCCGGATCCGGCTGCCTGTCCCGGGCCCTGCTGCATCCGGTTATTACCTTGATTATTGCCCTGGTTTACTTGTCCGGGGTCCATGTCCTGCGACCCGGGCGCCTGGTTTGTACCCTGGTTCATGCCCTGGTTTGTTCCATTGTCCGCATCTGCAGCGGCAGCAAGCGGTATGAGGACCATAGCTGCACACCAGAAGACTGCGATCATCAGGCCAAGGTGCCTGAATAGTTTCATCGTCTGATTCCTCCTTTCGGCAACCAACCCATCCGAGCCGGTCAGCCTTCACACTCCTCCCCCTCAGTCTGGTATATATTCGAACCATGCAACCGGTCAAATACTCTCAAGCGGACTGCGGATAATTGAACCGGACGGTGTACATTATCGTAGCTGCGGTTAGCTCAGCAGGAGACGGTGCACGAAGACCCTACCTGGGGAGTTCATAGATGAGCCCGCATATCGCCAGTAAAAAAGGGTTATTTAATCGCAGGTTGTTCTAATCCCTTTCAGATTCAAATGATCCCGCCCTGGATCGAGATTGTCTTCTCCTCAACCGGGATTTTCTTCCCGGCTTTTTCCAGCGCCCTGTCCACAACATACCGCACCCCGCCGCAGCAGGGCACTTCCATGCGGGCAACGGTAACGGACTTAATGATGTGACGGGTGAAGATTTCCGCAAATTTTTCTATATACCTGTCAATGTCGGCATCCAGTTTCGGGCAGAAGATGATGAGGATCTTCCCCCGCAGGAGCTCCGTATGAAACCCTGCGTACGCAAACGGCACGCAGTCCGCGGAAACAAGCAGGTCCGCATTATCGAAATACGGGGCAGCGGGATTGAGGAGCGCGAGCTGGACCGGCCACTGCCGGAGCTCTGATGCAATGGGGCCGCCTGCGGGCTGGCGCGGTATTCCTCTCTGGTCGTCTTCACGACGGATACTCCGCGCCGCTGACCCCGGGCACCCGGCGAAGGGGTGAGGGGTGTGCGGTTCCGGGTGGCAGACCCCTTCCCCGGTCCTGCCGGCCACGGGAGGACAGATGCCTGCAGGATGGCCGGTGGCAGGTTGCGTCCGGGCCGTCGGCTGCCTGGTATGTGCGATCTTTTTGGGATAGGTGGAGTTATCGTGCCCGGGTATGGGAATGGTATTCTCGATCAGGTATTCGATTGCCGTATCGTACAGTTCTTTCTGCCCGTGACCAATCAGGTGCTCGAGATGCGCTCTGATAACCGGCGCCCCATGCTCCACTATATTCGCCATCACGGTCTTCTCATCATAGGGAATTGCCTCGCGTTCGACGACAGTTATCGCACCCTCCGGGCAGGTGCCGATGCAGGCACCGAGGCCGTCGCAGAAGAGGTCGCTCACGAGCCGGGCCTTCCCGTCGATGAGCTGGAGCGCTCCCTCCGGGCAGTCCGGGATGCACTGGCCGCACCCTGTGCATCTCTCGTCATTGATGCTGATGATCTTCCTTTTCATGCCGCTTTTTCTCCTACCGGATCCCACCGGATCGTGGTAGTATCGTTCTACCATGCCGGATTATGAATAATTTGTTGTAATGACAAGCAGGGAAATACTTCCGGATTATTATCGCGGCACAAGAGCACGGGAACATGCCAGAATTTATACGCCAGTCTTTTTTCCCATTTTCCGCTTTTCAATTACACCAACACTAAGCAGATTTTATTTAGTTAAAGCAAGTAAAATTGATGCTGTATTATCATGCATATCATGGAAGGATTCCTGCCCTGGCAGTGGTGCATCGTCTGGTGGCTTGTTGCTCTGCCCTGCCTGGCGTATGGAGTATGGCGTCTGAAAAAAGTGATGGAGGCAGACCGCGAGGCGCTGCCCCTGCTCGGAGTCACGGGCGGTTTCATCTTCATTCTCTCGTCCCTGAAACTTCCCTCGGTCACCGGGAGCTGCTCCCACCCGACCGGTACCGGTCTCTCCGCCATCTGTTTCGGGCCGTGGATCACATCGGTCATCTGTGCGATCGTCCTCCTTTTCCAGAGCCTCTTCCTTGCCCACGGGGGTCTCTCCGTGCTCGGGGCAAACATCGTTTCGATGGGGATTGTCGGTCCCCTTATCGGGTACACTATATACCGGCTGCTGAAAGACACCTCGGTCAACATCTACCTCACGGTGTTCCTCGCAACCGCTCTCGCAGACCTGTTCACGTACGTGACAACCTCCCTTGAACTGGCACTGGCATACCCCGCAGAAGTTGGCGGCTTTGGCACTTCCTTTGTCATGTTCATGGCCATATTTGCAGTTACGCAGATACCGCTTGCGATTGTCGAAGGCGTGGTGCTGGCACTGGTATTCAAGTACATAATTGCCCTCAAGCCCGACATCCTCATACGGATGAAGGTCTTCTCGGAGACCCAGATCAACGCGGCACGGGGGGATGCATGATGGCGCAGAAATACCTGCTGGAGATTCTTGCCGTTGTTTCAATCCTTGTGTTCTGCGGGATCTTTCTCTACACCAGTTCGACCATGACGGGCGCAGAGTTTGCCGGTTCCGACAACGTAGGATCCGGGCTGATCGCCAAGTTGTCCGGGAAACCGGTGGAGAGTTTTGTTCCGCTCATCCCCCAGTGGAAGCCCCCGAGCGGGGAGATCGAGGCCTGCCTGTTTGCTCTCCAGGCAGCTACAGGCGGCATCTTCGTGGGCGGTGTGTTCGGGTACTGGCTGGGCCAGAGGAAAAGTCTAACCGAAACCAAGGTACACTAGAGAACCATGATTGAGGAACTGCTGGAGGACGTGGCGCAGAAGAACGGCCTGCGCGAGGTCAATACCTGGGTGAAGCTGGCGGCCGGCCTCTCAGCCCTCGTCCTCTGCCTCCTCTCAACCGGGTACGCAGGCCCCCTCTTCATTGCCCTGGTCCTCTCGGCAGCAATCCTTCTCCTTGCCCGGGTGGACATCAGGACCTACGCCGGACTCTTTCTTGTCCCCCTGTGGTTCGCTCTGATGAGCTCGATCGTGATCGTGCTGATCTCGGGGGGGGAGGATGTCTTCTGGAGCTGGAACCCGCTCCCGTTCCTCTCGCTTTCGGTCTCCCGTGAGAGCATCAATACGGGCTTTTTTATCCTCTGCCGGGTGATCGGGGGTATGTCGGCCCTCTTGTTTATCGCCCTGACCACCCCGATGACCGATCTCTTTGTGGTGATGCGGAAATGCAGGATCCCGGAGTTTGTGATCGACCTTGCAATGATCATCTACCGGACGATCTTCATCCTCATGGACCAGGTGCGGCAGATCTATCGTGCCCAGGTGATGCGCCTCGGGTACTCGGGCTGGCGCGAGTCGATCCAGAGCTTCTCCATGATGTGCGGGGCGGCCTTCATCACCAGCTGGGACGCCGGGGACGACCTGATCCGGGCCATGGACGCCCGCTGTTATAATGGGAAGTTCGTGCTCCTTGGCGAAAACCGCCCTGTAGAACTCCGGCCGCTTGCCGCCCTCGTTGCCTTCGTTGCGGCGGGATCGGTTGCTGTCGTCGCATCGCAGGGCATGACGCTGTTTTAAGGAGACATCATGAGTCACATTGTCCTCGAAGCACGGGATGTCAGGTACCGGTACCCCCGGGGACGGGAGGCAATATCTGGAATCAGTTTCCACATCCGGCGAGGCGAGAAGATCGCGCTTGTGGGCCCGAACGGCGCCGGCAAGTCCACACTCCTCCAAATGTTCAACGGCATGATCCGCCCGGACACGGGAAGCATGCTCTTTGACAACGAGCCGATCCGGTACGATACATCCTCCCTCCGCCAGCTCAGGAAACGCGTCGGGTTCGTGCTCCAGAACCCGGACCGGCAGATCATCGCCCCAACGGTATACCAGGACGTGGCCTTCGGGCCGACAAACCTCGGGTATGACGAGCCGGCCGTCCGGGAAGCGGTCGCCACCGCCCTCCGGCACGTGGGACTCGTTGGTTTCGAACGGCGCCCGCCACACCAGCTTTCGGGCGGGGAGAAGAAACGGGTTGCCATTGCCGGTGTGCTGGCCATGGATCCGGACGTGCTGGTCTTTGACGAGCCGACAAGCGGCCTTGACCCGTCCGGCTCGGAAGACCTCATGGAGCTCCTCGACGAGCTGAACCACGAAGGCAAGACGATCATCATCTCCACGCACGATGTCGAGCTGGCATACCCGTGGGCGGACCGGGCCATCCTCCTGGCAGACGGACAGATCATCCGGGAAGATGTGCCGGACGTGGCGTTCGGAAACACGAAGTACGTCCGCATGGCCCATCTCTCGGTCCCGACGCTGCTCGAACTCTCGGCGGAACTCGCAAAGCGCGGGTTTACGATTCCCGGACGAAAGCCCCGGAGCGTGCTCGACATGGTCCATATCATCGAGAGCCATCTTCATAGTTCCTACAGTAACCCTGCACCGGGCACCATCACGGTCTGCAATGTGGACGCGGAGGAGACGCCCGTGCTCCATGCCTGGATGAAGGCCCGGCCCGGCATCGTTGTCGGGGCAATGGGGACGCGGGCAAAGCAGTGCGCCGCACAGGAGCAGATTGCGCTTGAGTTCACGTACGGCGTGATTGACAAGTGCATCCTCCGGGCGCTGCGGGGGCAGGACTCACTGATCCTGACAACGGGCAGCATGGTCAGCCGGGTAGCCGTGCGGGTCGGAGCGTACTGCAAAGAGAGCGGGAACACCATCAGCGTGGCCAGCCTGAGTATCTTGGATCAGTCTCCCGTAACGGGGATTACGGATCAAGGAGATGAAAAATAATGATCCTTCTTGCTGAAAACCATAAATATGATGATGACGAGCATGCCATGACCATTTACATGGACATGATCACAGGGGTGACAATCATGATCATTACGATCATCATCACGGCCCTGCCCACATGCACGGGGTTATCGAATCGTCTATCCTCAACACTGAACGGGGCATTTGGGCGGTCAAATGGTCGTATGCCGGCCTGTTCCTTACCGCATTTATCCAGGTGATCATCGTTTATTATTCCGGCAGCATCGCCCTGCTTGCCGACACCATCCACAATTTCGGCGCTGCGCTCACCGCTATCCCGTTTCTGTTCGCGTTCATGCCAGTCTGGTGTCCGCGTTCGGGATCGCGGACTATCACCATATCGCGGAACATGATAATGACGGATTCCCGATGCATTCGTATTGAGTAGGTCGTGACAGAAAACGGGAGCACTGGTATAAGCGCCGCATCCGGTTTTTTTTCTGCAATATGTCTGGCCGATCTCATTCATACGCGAAACAGAATGAATTTCACACGGGTTATTACTTTCAGTGCATATTTTTCAAAACCTTAAAAAGCAATCAGCAATGATATTCACAATACTGATACCGCTATGCCCATGGAAGACGATCTCTCCCGGATCGGGATCTCACTCCCGAAGAACCTGCTCGACCGCTTTGATGAAATTTTGAACTACCGTGGCTATTCCTCTCGATCGGAAGGGATACGGGACGCGATCCGGACGTACATCACATACTACAAATGGATGTCCGATGTCAAGGGGGAACGCGAAGGAGTTATCACGATGGTGTATGACCATGATCAGCGCAACCTGCTCACCACGCTCACAGACATCGAGCACGAGAACCAGTCCATCATCAAGGCCGCTCTCCACTCGCACGTGACTCACGACCGGTGCCTTGAAGTGATCCTGGTCCATGGCGACGGGACCCAGCTCAAGTCCCTCGCGGAACGGCTCATGTCTCAGAAAGGGGTTGAGTCCGTCAAGCTCAGCACGATCTCGATTGAGGATTAAAGGCGAAACTTTTTAAAAAAATCTCTCAAATTTTTTCTTCACTCCGTACCGCTGGATCCAATCAAAATTTCCGGATGCCTGTACGCCGCCAGAGTAACTGGGGATGTCGGATTTTTTCTGCCCCATACACTGTTAACTCTGTCGCAGGTGCAGGATCCGGACGCCCTGTTTCCCCATCCTTTGCTGGTAGTTCACCGGGAACTACAAGCTCATCAGAAATGAGTGAAGGGATCAGAATTTCCCGATGGGGTGTGGGATTATTGGATCAGGGAAATGCATTAATACAAACATGGGCCCGTCGTGATTCGAACACGAGATCTTCGCCGTGTGAAGGCGACGTCATAGCCAACTAGACCACGAGCCCTCAATGCATCGACCGGGAATCGAACCCGGGCTATAGGCTTGGAAGGCCTAAGTCATACCTCTAGACCATCGATGCACTGTGCTCTACAATTTTGGGAGGGAGGAGTATTAAGTGTTACCTCAGTTGGTCTCATATCCCAGGCTGTCGGGCATCTTTTTCCCACGGCCTGAGTGGTTTCCTGTCCGGAACCGATACCAGCTGGATGATGAAATTACCCACAAAATACTACCAGAGACACAAAGAAGAGTACCTCCGCTATCGTCATTAATCCATTAAGTATATTCATCATGCTTGCGCCTGAGGAGAGTATTTTTTCAAGAAAATATTATCCCGGGCGTGATCAACGGAGAGTTTAGACTCATCCCCGTTTCCTATGAAAAGGGGTATTGGTATAACTCTTGGAAAAATAAATTAATAGCCTCTTAGTTCGGCCTCAATCTTCTCAAGATTTGCGATCCTCTTATCAAGGGGCGGGTGAGTTGAGAAAAGTTCCATGATAGTATTCCCTGTAAGTGCAGGAATAATAAAAAATGCATTTGCGCCTTCTACCTTTGCTTTGGCCTCAACCGGGACAGCTTCCATCCTCCCGCTGATTTTATTCAATGCGGAAATAAGTGCCCGCGGGTTTCTTGTGATCAACGCGCTGCCACGATCGGCGGCAAACTCCCGGTACCGGGAAAGTGCGAGGATCAGCAGGGTACTGATGGCATACACGATGATCGACACGATCCAGATAACGACCCAGCTGCCCCCCTCCCGGTTGCGCCCTCCGAATAGTGCGGAAAAGAAAAAACTCTGCATGATCACCGATGCGATCATAGCGATAAAACTGGCCAAGGTCATAGTCAGGATATCACGGTTCTTTACATGAGACAACTCATGGGCAAGAACTGCTTCGAGTTCGTCCCGTGACAGGAGGCGTATGATCGAATCCGTGCAGGCAACTACTGCATGTTTCGGACTCCTGCCGGTTGCGAATGCATTTGGTACCGGGCTTTGCATTATGGCAATCTTTGGCAGGGGAAGATCGGCCTCTTTGCAGAGCTTCTCTACCATCAGGTGAAGCTCGGGGTATTCATCACCCTCAATGACGCGGGCCCCGGTTGACCATAGTACCAGCTTGTCTGAGAAAAAGTACTGGAACAAACCCATCCCTACTGCCAAGAGGACTATCAGCCAGACATTTCCAAAAAACGCCCAGAGTATTGTCATGAAGACGAGGTAGAGCAGGAAGAGCAAGAACCCTGTAAACACTATCCTGCCCGTCAGACCCCAGTCACGTTTCCATTCCATAATTTATACATATTCGCTGCATGCGCTCTTAAATCATTCGACAATTACCAATACCGACACATATTATCTTCCGATTGAGGATCGGGAATAGATTTTTGTACAGATGTTTTTTTCCCTTGATCACAAACGCAAAGAACACTACCAAAATACAATACCAAAACTATTTTTTTGCCAACATCGGACTGGTACATCATGGCTGAAGTCGATCCCGAAGCGCTGGAAGATGTGGCATATGGCATCTTCGAGCACCTCCTGAACCGGGGCCTCCGTGCCCAGGACAAATACCTCTACGCGCTGGTCGAAGGTGGTGTTGACTTCAGGGCGGATCTTATAGCAATTTTTGAAAAATTCAGGGAAGAATATCCTCAGCTCGCTGAAGCTATGCTTTTGCGGTTTTCCGATCCTGAAACAATTTATGCCATGCTCTGTAACGGTGAAGGAGTTATCCCTACAAAGACAACGCAGATGTACTGGGTCGTGCTGGATGCCCCGGGCAGTCCACCGGAAGCGATTGAAGACGAAAATGCGGGCAAATGGCTCATCTTTCAGGAGCCGGATCAGGTCGATACCTCCTGGAAGAAAGTGCGGGATGCGACAGTTGCCGGAGGACTGGGCATATCGGCAAAGGTCAGCACAGCCAAACCCAATCCCGATTCCCGCGACAACCGCAAGGTCATTTACGTATATACCAAAGACTGGGCTGATGAAACCGATGTGATGCGGGTCCGGGAGAAGCTTCGCGATCTTGGTTTTGTTGATCGCATTGGGTATAAACGCAATCTCGAAACGTTTGCCGGCGAATATGCCAAGAAAGGTAAGCGCGTGACGTATTACGCGGCATAAGTACGGGATTATTACCCATCGGATTTTTGATTAAAAATATTGTCCGGTCAATGCAAATACCTGATAAAAAAACCGGAAAAAGAATAATAGAATATTGAAAGATTATGCTTTTCTTTCTTTGTTCTTGGGGCGCAGGTTCTGATAGCCGCACTTGCGGCAGGTGGTTGCGCGGATTGCATTGCGTGCGTTACAGTGCATGCATATCTTCACATTAAGTAGCCGGGCCTCGGCTTCTGGGAACTTTGCCATTATGAAACACTCCTGTCTGCCCTTATAACAAAGCTGTAAGACATATTAAGAATTTGCGTTATCCGGAATTTTTACCCCGTTCCGCAATAAACCATTCATGGAAGGAGGAGAGTGCCCGGGCACGGTGTGAGATCCTGCTCTTCTCTTGAATGGAGTACTCGGCAAGTGTCTTTTCACCAATCTCGAAGATTGGATCGTACCCGAATCCGTTGTTCCCCCGGGGACAAAGGGCAATTTTTCCTTCCAGCGTCCCGGTAAAGACCTCTATGCCGCGTTCATCAGCATAGGCAATCCCGGTGGTGAACCGGGCATCGCGATCTGATATACCATCCATCAGTTTAAGGATACCGGCATTACCAATGGAATTCAGGATGTATGCCGCATAGGGGCCGGGAAAGCCATTCAGTGCATCGATGAAGAAGCCGGTATCATCAACGAGGAGCGGGGTGTTCAGCTCGCTGTATGCGTACCGTACTTTTTCCCGCGCAATCTCAGCAATATCATTGGAACGGGGTTCCGGGATTTCAAGAGCAAGATGGTCAACCTCAAGCAATCCGCCGAAGAATGCTGCTACTTCCGCCACCTTGCCCGCATTACTGGTAACCATGGTGATCTTCAGAGATACCGCCCCCGCTGGCAAATCTCGTGTTCACGGCGGATCACGTCCGCAGCCCCTTCGAAAGTTTCCGTATACCCTGCGATAAATGCGGTTTTTAACAATTCCGCCCGATCAGGTGCAGTACTCTCTAGTGTCTGGAAAAAGACATGGATGTCAACACCCCGCTGTTCGATCTCCGGTGTCACCTGCGAAAGACCGAAATCGATCAGCATGCATCTCCCATCACCTGCACGCAGGATCAGGTTGCTGGTCGTCAGATCGCCGTGCATTATCCCTGCGGTATGCAGCTTCCCGACCATACGCCCTGCTTCGTGAACCGTTATTCCGGAAAGGTTTCCGGTGAGGAGCGTCCCTTCTACGTATTCCATCCTGATGCTATCTGTAGTAATATCGCTCATAACGGGTGTTGGCACCCCGGCTTTGCGTGCGGCAGCGATCAGGCGGGCTTCGGCCCGCGTCCGTTCGGTAATCAGTCGCTTGTCGAGAGCCGGTACCCGGTATTGTTTCGATACACGGCGTTTCTCTGCCGTAG
Source organism: Methanoregula sp. (assembly GCA_049697815.1). Lineage (GTDB taxonomy): Archaea > Halobacteriota > Methanomicrobia > Methanomicrobiales > Methanospirillaceae > Methanoregula. Next base: position 19,185 of record JBAVWM010000037.1, read on the forward strand.
CACCGCTGATCGTGATCACAGCCTCTGCACCACGCTTCTGCTTAGTATCATGACCCGCATGGAGATCCGGCTTTGGAATTGCCTCATGTTTCCATGTGACCTCCACTTCATCGGAACGGAAGGAGGGATTGACCTGTGAAGAATCTGTCGGGAGTGTAGCCCCACTCTCCAGCATCAGTTTTCCTGTGTACGCGATCATAGCTCCATTGTCACCGAGATATTTCTGTTCCGGAACAAAAAACCGGGCCCCGCGATCATCACACATGATTCGCAGCATTTCCTGAAGGCGCTGGTTTGCTCCGACACCCCCGACGAGAAGAACCTCATTTTTGCCGGTCAGCGACAGCGCACGTTCGGTCACCTCCACGCACATAGCAAAAGCGGTCTCCTGCAGGCTGTAACAGACATCAGGCAGTGGAGCCCCGCTCTCTTTTGCTGCTGAAACAAGCCCAGAGAATGCAAGATCCATGCCCTTGACGGTATAGGGCAAACCGATATACTGCCCTCCGTTTGCCAGGTTCTCCAGAATGGGACCGCCGGGATGGGGGAGATTTTTTGAACGGGCGAACTTATCCAGTGCGTTTCCTATACCTATGTCGAGTGTCTCGCCAAAGATCCGGTATCGCCCGTTCAGGTATCCAATGATCTGGGTATTTGCCCCGCTTGCATACAGAACAATGGGATCCCGGCATCCGGTTGCAAAGCATCCGATCTCAACGTGGGCAATACAATGGTTGACGCCAACGAGGGGGATGTCCAGCGCCAGTGCCAGAGATCGTGCAGCTGTTGCGACTGTCCGTAAGCAGGGACCGAGACCCGGACCTTGTGAGAAGGCAATCCCTGTGATCTGCTGTGGATCTTTCAGAACCTCTCTGAGAAGTTCTCTCATCACCGAAGCATGGTGCTGGGCTGCTTCACGCGGGTGGATGCCTCCCTGTGCCGGACTGTAGGGTCGTGAAGCAAGGGTGAGAAGATCGCGATCAAAAAGAGCGGCACTGAGGTTCCATGCTGTCCCCTCAATCCCGAGTATCTGCCCAAAAACAGGCATTGATCTTATTTTCTGAATTCAGTATATCCGCACTTGCCGCAGGTAGTCCGGTTCTTGTGATCCGCCATCATATAGCCGGGTCCGCAACGGGGGCAGTATTTCTTTGCGGTGGTAACCTTGGTGCCTTCCACCTTGAAATATGCACCCCTCTTGGGTCCTTTTGCAGCTGCTTTCTTGGCTGCCATTGTTATGCCGCTCCTTCTTCCTTGGGTTTGGGCATTCCGCGCGCTGCCAGGTGCGGGCGTTCGGTCTTGTTCCTGCTCTCTTCACTGTCATAAATGCGTGCGGAACCGGTAATTTCAGTTTTACCAAAACTGCCCTTCAGCGTATCAAGGGTTATCTGGTGCTCTTTGATATTGAGCAAGGCGCAGAGTTTGCCAATGATCTGCATGCGGGAGGGTGTCGCTCCTTCGTATTTGAGGGTAAACTGAACCTCTTTTCTGGATAAAAGTTCATTCCTTTTATCGCTGGTGATCTCAATGTCCATCGATATCCTGTAATTATTGGAAACCTGGTTATTTATAATATGACCCTGCTGCTGAAGAAAAAATCAAGACAGAAATAAGGTCGCAGGAGACCGGTTAATCCTTGTTTGTGCGGGTAAAATGAGCCAGCAACCGTTGTGCGGTATTACGGGCTTCGCTGTCAATGGTACGGAGCACAACTCCTTTGTGAGGCTGGCCGTACAGGACAATCGCTCCGTCGTGCGCGGTCAGGACGAGAGGTATAACGGCGAGGTCTTCTTCACCGTCGACGATAATCGTGAACGGGGGATTCCTGACCGCATGCTCCAGCGCGCATATCAACTCGTCCGTGATTGTGCCGGCAGGATTTTTCACTTGGATACACTCACCATCGACTTCTGTCATCCTGTTGCACGGGGATCGCATGGTATACCCATCGACAACAGCAACAGTGGGGATTATCCCTTTTTTTCGGAGATTATGGGTGACGATGTCTCCAACGGTATAGACATCCTTTCCTTCGATAAGGGGAACAACCTCGTCAATGGAACGGTACAGTACTCCGAATGGTTTCTTGAAGAGCCTGCGGTGCTCTTCCGGGAGTAAAAGCATCAGCGGACCTTCAGTGCGTAACGACCGGCGATTTTGATGTTCATTCTTTTTGCTACTTCTGATGTTTCCGGGTCAACGATAACAAGGTAGCCGGACCAGTCCTCGCTCAAGTTGGACGTGCCGCAGATAACGCAGTTCTCACCATCAACGACACGGTGACAGTCACGGCAGACTTTACCCTGTTTCTTCTTATTCGCCGGCGGCATGGTCCTTCCTCTTGCCTTTTGTCTTTTCAGGTACCCGTTCGTTTACAGAACCGGCCGGCTGGTTGGCTTTTTCTTTCTCCTTGTTCATCTCTTCTTCAAGCCAGAGCGCAGTACCTAAACCTGCCTGCCTCATGGTAAGTCCGATCTTGCTGTCGCGCGGCTCCCGTTCATTTAGGGATAGCGTGACCACACGGACGCGGACAATATCACCCACACCAATGAATCTCTTTGATTCTTGGCAGATGAGGCGGGCATTCTTCTCATCATAGTTGATGTACTCGTCCGATATCTGGCTCACGTGCAACATGGCGTCTATCGGGCCGAGACTGATAAACGCCCCGAAACTGGTGGTTTCAACGACAATCCCCTCTATGACTTCCTGGAGGGCAAGACGGAGAACCATGGCCTCAAACTTCACGTCATAATACACGCCGCCGTCACCCGGGACAAGTTCCCCCTCGCCGACGTTATGCACTTTTGTGACACAGATAAAAATCCCGATCTCCTTGTCAATGCTGCCCTCAAGATGCTCCTGCAGCACATCAAGGATTACTTTCTCAAGCTTTTCACCAAGCCGCTGGGGGGGCACCCGTACCTTATCCTCAAGCATCAGTTTGTGATACATTCCCTCTCTACCTCCGCAATAGTTCCAGTTTTTTCTGTTTTCTCATTGATATTACGCCGATCCCCTGTGCAAACAATGCATCCCGTATACTCCGGTCATTCGTGACAACCAGACAACCATTCTGCGCTGCATATTCAATAACCTGTTCATCAACAGATTCGGTTTTGAGATCCCTGCCATCGGTTATAGTACACGTTCTGCCCAAACTCAGACCCAGTCGTGCCGCAGCACCATTATGACCCTTTTGTTGGGACAGCCCATCCAGTTCGTCCATCACGCGTTTCAACACTATCGGTTCAAATCCTCCGAGGAGTGTCCGGAGCTCTTCGAAGAGATCGATGTGGAACTGTGCTGGCATCATGAGTGCATTCGCGTCCAGGAGAACTTTTATTCTCCCAGAACGCCCATCCCGATCAGGCGCCAGCGTGCTCCCACCTGCCGGCTGATTGCGATCCTCGATCCTATTTCTGCACATACCGGCCTTTTCAGTACAATCTCGACACTGTCTTTTTTCGTATTATGAACGACACCCACTGTCACCGCTGTTCCCACTGAGAGCATCAATGGTTCAGAGTGTTTTAGTGGTTCGATAATAAGTTCGCTTGTTGCTCCGACTACCCGTTCCATAAGCGTGACCTGGCAATGGATTTTATCCCAGACCGGAGGCAGCTTTCCCTCATGACCAAGTACCTGGCCAGCGAGTGCATCGCTCTTGGTGAGTGCCGGGTCCAGCTTTGTCCCGACACCCAGCAATCCCCCGGGAGTTGCCTCGTCAACATTGTTGGATCCGGCATTGATCGATGTTATCGTCGTGATAATGGGGATCCATTTGATCTTGTTCTCAACCTGTGTCTGCCTACCGGGACGGATCTCAATCTTTTCGTCTGCGCGGAGGATTCCCCGGATAAGAGACCCCCCGACAACACCACCTTTTACCTCCTTCCAGTTGCATCCGGGTTTGTTTACATCAAATGAGCGGGCGATCAGCATCAACGGTTCTGCATCGGGATCGCGTTCCGGTTCGGGAATAGTCTGATCGAGCGCCTGGACGAGTGCTCCGATATTGATCCCCTTCTGCGATGAGACCGGGATGATAGGTGCGTTTTCAGCGATTGTGCCTTTGATGAACGCTTTAATCTCGAGATAGTTATCAATCGCTTCTTTTTGGCTGACTACATCTATTTTGCTCTGGACGATCACGATATTCTTGATACCGACCAGTTCCAGTGCCATGAGGTGCTCTTTTGTCTGTGGCTGCGGGCATTTCTCGCTTGCAGCAATAACAAGCATCGCACCGTCCATCAGCGCTGAACCCGAAAGCATGGTAGCCATGAGTGTCTCATGTCCCGGGGCGTCCACAAAGGAAATGGAGCGGAATGGTTTTCCTTTATCGCCACAGACCGGACAGTTAGGATTTGTTGAGAAGGCTTCCGTCCCCTCGCATTTTTCGCACCGGTAAAATGTTGCGTCAGCGTATCCAAGACGGATAGAGATACCCCGCTTCACCTCTTCACTGTGCCTGTCTGTCCATGTCCCGGTGAGCGCATTGACGAGTGTGGTCTTGCCGTGGTCGACATGACCCACAACTCCAATATTGACACTGGGAACTGTCACATCATGCAAATGAAATCGAACCTCCTTATTCTATATGAAATTAGAAACACCAATATTTTTTTTTTGAACTAATATCTTTCTTGATTCATGTACCCGGACATCAAACGAGACATCGATCAGAAAGTCCTTGATAGTTTGCTATCTACTTAGGACTCTCGATTATTATTAAAGTATCTTGCAGAAGGACAGATTATCCGGGGACTCGCTCCCTTATCCCTTCTATTAAAATACCAATGCTTGAAAAATACCAATGCTTGATTCCGTCGGGCTGAATACCTGAATTCTCAAGAAGTAGCTATGACAATATTAACCGGGCTAAAGCGGGGGCGGAGTCTGAGGGGGTCATCAGAACACTAAAGGTCGGTTTATACCCCCCTTCCCTTAATCGATTCTCTTTGGATCTCCGACCACGAGGAGGAGATAAACTCATCAGTGTTCTTCGACGCAATGTTATCCATAACCGACTGATTCGAAGAATCCTTGCAATTCTTCTCATATCCTGTTCTTCTCTTTGGGAACTACAGTCTCCTTTACGAATGTGAAGGAGAATTTCCTGACACGTTTTACCTAGTAAAAATATGCAATCCGTTTTATGGATATCTCAAAATGAGTTCAATGGATTCTCTATAATTCTGGAGCTTATCCCCCGCCTTCACAGCTCTGGTCTATGTTCTTTAAAGCATCCTGAAGTTCGCTGCCTGCAGCAAATTCACGCTCACGAGCGATCACTTTCTTGGCATCTTCGACAATTGTTGATACGGTTTTTTCTGTTGCCGTTATCGGTATAAGTTGATCAATACGGTAAAGAAGACGGGTGCTGTCCAGCTCGGCAAACGTCTCGCCCCGGATCTGCTCTATATGGAGGATTTTACCTGTTGTCCCCGTCTTAGGATAGCGGACCCGGGTTCCGAGAGATATCACTTCCGCTGACATACCAGAGATTGAGAGCTCTCTTCGGATATATTTTTTTATGCAGGTAAAACCTTTACATCAAAGTCATTGGGTTTATAAAAAAGAAGGTGGTTTTACTGAACCGTCGTTCCCTGTAATACTGCGGATTCCGGCACCTCATACTGCTTTCCGGTACCGGATATTGTATATTTTGCCGTGGTTTTCACATCATAGGGATTTTCCGTTGTGGAATAGGGAACAATAAACTCTCCGTTCACACTGGCCTGTTGGTACGTAAATGATCTGCCGGTATTTGTTACAACCGGGACTTCGATGATACCGTCACCTTTGATATGAGCTCCTTTCACATATTCGAAGATTTTTACATATCTGACATCTTCGACAGAAGTGGTGCCAAAAACATTAGTCGGAGATTCGTGAATAAGACGGTAATGCTGCAATGCAGGTACCGTATCGATCGGGTGGATAATATCGGTGGTTGAATCCGGATTCATAACCACTGCATGGTATCCCGGCAAAGCCTTGAGGTTGTACTGGTCGGCATGGAGCTTTGCATCTGTCGCATTGGCCTTCTGAGCAGTGATTACGACCGGGTATGCGACATTCGTGACCGAAGAATCAGCATATTCGATATAATATGCCTGTGATGGCGTCCCCATTGACCCGTCGAAGTTATGGAGCCTGGAAATGGTTGTCATATAATACTCCTGTTTATTCATCCGGACCGGGTCATAACTGTCAGCATTATTCTGACTCTGAACCAGCAGGGTCATCTGGTACGGATCTGTCGCGAGAGTTGCATTGTTCCAAGTGGACATTGCCCAGAATTTTCCGGTATCCATTTCGATATCGGTAACTACATAGCGGGTTCCGTCATGGTCGAGAATTGCATTTGCCTTCTCTTCGTCAGTTGACATGAAGTATGCAGCAGCCCCGTCGGGACCTGCAACCCCCTGCTGGAACGGATTGGCATTCGGAATACGTTTTGCAATGTAGGTTATCAGGTGTCCGTAGTCCCACCAGGACATAACACCGTAGGACCCGGCAGGATACTTAAACGATTTCTGGTCATAAATTGTGAAGTAATTGACACCGGTTTCCGGGGTGTTATTGACCATCCAGTCCATGGATTCCCGCCAGTCTGCGTTCATCCGGGTCGGGCTGTCGAGAGCATTCGTATAACTATACGAGACCGAAATATATGCAAAAAGGATGGAGAGGCCGATGGTGATAAAAACCACACCAATCAGCGGATAGTTTATCGTGACGTGGCGGGAAGCCTTTTTCTGACTTTTTTTCTGCCTCTTTACCTGTGCTCCGGTACCGGATATATTTTCTTTTCCTTCTCCCACCTCTTGTGGGGGGGATTCACCAGATAGAAGATGCCGGATATCCGGCAGTCCCCGTGAAAATAGATATGTGACACAAACCGCAGCGAGCAGAGCGACATTGATTGCAAGGTAATACTCGTACCTCACATGCTGCCACGTGGAAAAAAACATGACGATGGACCAGACCAGCGCGAAAACCTGCTCGGGGTGTTCGTTGCGGATATTTTTATAGATCATGACCAGAATCCCGCCGGCCATAAGAAGAAGGCCGTAGTTAAAGGTCAGCCATGCCTGATTCAGCGCCCATCCGCGAGCTTCCTGAACGGTCTCGGTTACTGGCGCCTGACCGAAGAATGAGAACAGAGAATAAATCAGGAGCGTGTATAACTGTGGGATTGCGAAATACAAAAATACCGCGAAAACGAGTCCGCACCCTGCAAGTGCAGCAGGATAATAATATTTTTCTTTATCCTTGAGGTAGTGCTGCAGCAGGTATAAAATGCCCGTCCCGATGATCATCCCGAGATATGCAATTATATGTCCTATTGAATACGTGGAGAGATCAATCCCCGGATTCTTAAGGCCGAATGCCAGCAGCCCGATGATGGCGATGACGAAAATGGTTATATTGATAAGAAGGAGATATTCGCTCGTCCGGTTGCGATATACGTCAATAATGAAATGGATGATCGTGAATATTCCAACGATCATGGCGAAAAGGATCATTGTCGGCATTGTAAAGAGGCCAAGGAGGTATGCGATCCCGGCCAGACAGGATATAAGGAGAAGGGATTTATAGGAACCGGGATTTTTCAACTCGATTTTTGTTTCCTTCTCTGAAAGAATTGCGTACATATAAAAAAGGCAGAAGAGTGTTGAGAAAAGGACTTCTGCAATGTGATGATCCATGTATCCATACAGAGAACGATAAAAGAACTGGCCGGTAATAATCGCGGAAAAACCAGAAGCCAAGATACCGGTTTTCCAGTCCCCGCAGGTTTTTCCGACAAAGTACATAATTGCTACGGTTGCTGCAGCCATGAGAGGCGGTATTACCAAACCCACACTGATGATCTCTGTACGGGTTGCAGCTCCTGTTATAAGACAACAGATCGCTATAATGGTCGGAAACAGTGGTCCCCAGTAAATGGATGTACCATTCGGGTACTTGGTCATCGCATCAAACCAGCCATAATTCGGAAAATTTGCCAAGATCTGCTCTACCTGTCGCAGGTTATAGAGTGGGTCATCGCTTGCCACCAGCATCAGGACATCAGTATTTCCCATGGTGAACATGGGAAGCAGGCGAAGCCACAGTGCAAAGAGGGAAAAGAATGATATGAGACCGACGATGATATAGAAACGCCGGTTTTTAAAATCCAGTGATATCATAAGACCAACCTTTTGTGATTAGTACGTTTCAGCTGAGACCATTAATAAATTTGGATAACCGCATCAGACGAGATTGTATAAAAGTGTCTCGAACTGTCGGGCTTTTTCGTTCCAGCTATAATTTTCAAGATTTATGTTAAAAGTACAGGGATTTTTCATTAATGACTGTACCTGTGAGATATACTCTTCCTGTGTTCTATAGACAAAGAGATTCGGCCCGCCAATCCGAGCGACATCCGGTATCGGTCGCATGATAATTGGTTTTCCACATGCCGAATATTCGAAAAATTTGTTTGGAAGTGCAATCTCTCCCCATTGGGGTGGTGAGAGGGGGATGGTACAGGCGTCCATGCAAGCAATATAACGGGGCAGTTCATGGTATGGTTTCGTGCCGGTGAACATAACCCGGTCTGAAATACCCAGGTCCTCTGCAAGTGTTTCAAGTTCATCTCGGTAATTGGTAAAAAGAGATCCCCCTACAATCAGCAGCTTGGTATCTGCACGATACCGGATCAAGTCAGGGAGTGCACGGATCATATCGTCAATGGCATACCAACGTTCCACGCTTCCCGAGAATCCGATGACGAACTCATCCGCACCTATGCCAAGTTCAGCCCGTGTGTGACTGCCGCTCATCGGTTTGAACAGATCCGTATCAACGCCATTCGTGATCAAACCTGCCGTGACGCCAAGGCCCCTGAGTTTTTCAACAAGCGACGGGGAAACTGTTGTGATACGGTCGCTTTTGGATAAATTCCTCTTCGTGATCTCCCATACACTTCTTCTGACAAGATCCTGCATGAACCGGTTCTTGAAATACGCAGCTGCAGAGTCCGGAAACCAGTCCTTGAGGTCGAAGACCACCGGGACATGATGGCGTTTTGCTGCGTGAATCACCGCAGAACCTGCAAGTACCTGGGCTGCGACAACCACATCAATTCCCTTGTCACGGATGATCTTGTCGAAGATATAGTAGTGGAAGGGGGTATTGAGGGTATAGTGCAGGAGCGGGCTTTTTAAGGGGAACTGGGTAGCCTCATCGACGATAAGGCGGGTGGGACGTGCCTCCCCGCGGCTGACATGGAAATGGGCGACATGCACTTCATGACGTTTTGCCAGTTCCTCAAAGATGTAATGGTGACGAGACGGTACCGGGTGATGAATATAGTCCTGAGTGGAAACGAGAAAGATTTTCATATATCACACGTGTCCGGAACTTCAACATTCTCTCTGGAATCTGGGATTATTTTTCCCTAGATTTGAGCATCCCTTTTGGCAACTCTATAATTCTGGCCGGATTACCGATCGCCATCATATTATCAGGAACATCCCGAGTTACGATCGAACCGGCAGCTACGAATGCTCCCTCGCCTATACAGACCCCCGGAAGGATCGTAGAATTCGCCCCGATCGCAGCACCGGTTTTTACTATTGGCCCCTCAAGAAGTCCGGAAGGCGGGTACCGGTCGTTTGTCAGTACCGCATTCGGTCCGATGAATACATGATCGCCGATTGTTGTATTCGTGGGGATATAGACCATACTTTGCAGGCTCACGCCGTTACCAATCCGGGTATTCCCGTCAATGACGGTTGCTGTTCCTATGGCTGTCCTGTCACCGATACGGGTCTTCTCCCGGATCAGGGTATTGTGGCCACTCTGAAAATGATCTCCGATGATGACATCACAATAGATGATCGTGCCCGACCTGAGTACTGCATGATGACCGATAGTTGATCCCGGATAACCGGTCTTTCCTATGTTTTCCCGTGAGGGAAACCCTATGGTTACCGGTTCGAATAGCTGTGCTCCTTCTCCGATTACATTGATCCCGTATTCCTTCATTCCACGGTCACGCTCTTTGCAAGGTTTCTTGGCTTGTCAATATCCCGCCCAAGCGCCACAGCAGTATGGTACGCGATGAGTTGTTCGATGATAATGCTGGTGAGGATCTGAATAAATAAATCTGTTTTTGGGATGGTGATAAAAATATCAGTAATATCCGGCAGTTCCCTGTCACCGGCAGTGCCGATTGCGATGACTGGCGCGCCACGTGCTTTCATTTCCTTAATATTGGAGATCATAACGCTATAGGTATTTCCGGGCATACATATCGCAATGACCGGAGTTTCTGGAGAGAGCAGGGCGAATGGCCCGTGTTTGAGTTCCCCCGCAGCATACCCCTCGGCATGAATATAGGAGATCTCCTTCATCTTCAGTGCTCCTTCAAGGGAAACCGGATAAAATGGACCTCGGCCTACATAAAAAATACTCTGCGCATTTTTACAGACATTCACGGCATCACTGAGATCCATGAGAAGCACCTCTTCGATTGCCTTGTGGGCCTGCTGGAGCACGTCATCATATTTCATGTCTGAGATACTATTCACAATCTGCATCAGGATCGCGAGTTGTGCGATAAATGACTTGGTAGCTGCTACACTAATCTCAGGTCCGGCACGCATGAACAGTGTGGTGTCAGCAACTCTGGTAACACTGCTTCCAAGGACATTTGTGATCGCAAGTGTTGAACAGCCGGTTGCTTTTGCATATTTTAATGCAGCAAGGGTATCAGCAGTCTCTCAAGACT
>JBAVWM010000038.1:0-3656 GCA_049697815.1 Methanoregula sp.
ATATCAACCAGACCCGGTAACTGCCCTTCTTTTCCCGGCCCCCCCCATTTTTGCAAAACCCGATCTCAAAAATAAACGTTCCTTTCACCCACAATCCATACGGAAAATCCCCGGATTTCCCTCCGGAAAATGTATTCAGCCAGGCCCATTTCCTTTGGCAATCCCATACATTTTGTCAAAGGGAAACGTATGCCAGGAGCAGGACCATGGAAAAGAAAAATGTAACCGGAGGATCACGCCGGAGGAACATTTTATGTACCTCCAAATGAAGCGAGGCACAAGCCCCGATTCCTGCGGGACGCCTGCAATTCGGGCCGTTTTCTGCTCAAAACGGTTTATAAGAAAAGGCCATAGTCTATCCAAATCCATGCTCCTTGTCAAAGGGCCTGGAGACGCATTAAGTTAAAAAAAAAGGAGGAAACACACGATGAAAAAACGGAACACAAAAGAGAGGCGCCCCTCATGACCCGCGGCCCCCGCCCGCACCGGGCGCTCGAAGAAGCGATCCCAATCGCCAAGACACGTGGCATCGCCCAGCTCGTGATGAGTGGGCCGGATCGGATATTCGACATCGCGATCGTCTCGAAGATTCCGGTCACGTTCGCCCGGGTCATGTTCGCGCCGGCAATCTTCGCGACCACCCGGCAGATTGCCGATGATTTCAAAGAAGAGATCGCCCGGCTCCGGATCATTGCCCAGGATAAGGCCATCACGGCCGAGCTCTGGCTCCGGTTAAGCACGGGACATGGCGGTTCTTTCTGGTAACGCCGGACTCGCTGGCCGGGATCGACCGGGAAGGAAAGCCGCTCCTGCTCGGATCGGGACCGACGCTTGTGTGAGCAGTCGGAAATTTCCCGGACTTTTTTCCACTGCGGAATTTTTTAAATTCATTTCCCGGAGATTTTCCCGGAGGATTGCACGCGGGCCGGAATTTTTCCGGTAACCGGTTCAATCGCTCCTGGCCGGAAATTTTTTTCTGCCGGGATTTCCTGCGGCTCGATCTGCACGAAGACCCGGGTATCATGCATCTCCCCCGGATCCTGGCAGGAGGTTATCGGTCGAAGAGTCCTTCAGACTCTTCTCCTGCTCCAGGTCTGGTAGCCTGTCGCACGTCGGATATAGGGAATTCCTCCTCCCTGAAAACACCTGTGGGAATTCTGGTACAACGGAGCCCTATGCGGGCCCGGTTGTATCTCTTTTCCCTCAACCCCCGGATTTCAGAGGTCATAATTCGGAAAAACACAGGAATCGGGCCGGAATGATTGGACAGTTTCCGGCGGGAACGGATGAGGTCGTATTTAGCAACGTTACCGTGGCCGAAAGCTGGAGTGGATGGGTTTGGGACGTGGGCGGGACCCGGTGGGGGATTTTCCGGACCCCCGCCCACCGGCCCCGCACCGCACCCCCTCGACATGGTTGCCCGGCCGCGAGGGATCTCCGCTCCTGCCGCATGCTCCCTTATCCTTCAGATTTCAGCGATTCAACAAACAGTTCATAATCCTTCTCAACCCGGGCGGCATAGGACCCGGAAAAATCATCCATAGCACGTTCGAAGCCGTCACCCTTGCCCAGGTACCCGGCGATGACAGCCGAATCCCCCCCACGGGAATGGGACCGGGCAAGAGTCCACCCGCAGAGCTGCGAATACCGGTGCAGTTTACGCAGTGACATGGTCTCCACATCAGGAGAGAACTTGCCGTCACGGAGCTGCCTCACATAATACTGGATGCCGTCACCGGGCGATGTCATCCATCCGAGAAAGATATCGCTTGCGGACTGCATGATCCTCTGGCCAACAACAACCCGTTCACCGTTATGGTCGAATTTCCTGCCATACGCGGAGTCAGAAAGGACAGATCTTCGTGCTTCTTTTGCCTGAAGCAGCAAGCGGTCATTATTCTCGCCCCGGAAAAGCAGGATGAGGCAGCGGGTTCCTACGCTCCCGATACCCACAACTTTAACTGCCACATCCTCAAGACTGAACCTGTCGTACAATATCCTCCGTTCATAAGGAAGAGATCTCCGGTATTCTTCAAGTGCGGCGACCACCTTGTCCTCAAGGTGCCATTTCCCCGGGGGATGGTAGATGAGGGGCTCATGATCAACAATCCGGAACGGGTCCGTTTTCTTCTGCATTGTCCGTGGTGTGACAAGGAATGTACGTTTTACTGCCTCCTCATCGGGGGTTCTGTTGCCTTTATCTGTTTTTAAGCCGGGAATACTTGCAGTGATACGGCGGTTCTCTATACGTGAATACCACCGGTCCAGGGTTTTCATGCGGGAAAACCGGATCATTGTTTTCCGGTAGGTAGCCGCACACGCGCGGACGATCGTACGGCAGGCTTTGCGGGAAAATCCGTTACCGGCCCCGGCAATATAACAACTTGTCACGAGCCGTTTGACATCCCATTCAAACGGTGCCGGATAGGTCTCGTCAAAATCAGTGATATCAAAAACAAGGTTTCGTTCCGGTGATGCAAAAACTCCGAAATTGGCAAGATGGCAATCACCACATGCCCGGACAGGAATGCCCGATTCTTTTCCTGATGCAAGGTCATGGGCCATGATGGCTGCCGATCCCCGCAAAAAGGCAAACGGGTTGCTGCTCATCCTGCTGTTCCGGATTGGAATCAACTTTCTGAGTCTTCCTTCATTGCTCTTTTTCAGAATATCCAGAGGATCCCTGTCTTCTTCAGGGAATTCGCACACCGCAAGGGATTTAACCGGCATTTTCCTGCGATATTCCTTGCCGGTTTTTTCCCGCCTGCTGACGTTTTGGCCGGTTGAGGAAAATACTGCCCGACCCGTTTTTTTTCCAGTCACTTCCTGATGATCTATCATATACCCACGGTCCTTTTGTCTTATGAACGGCTAATCCATTCTGCCCGGACGATCACCGGTGGAGGATGGATATAATTTTTATATATATAAAATAATCCTCTTCAGCCCGTTCATGACCCTGACCCTGGTTGGAAAAGATGTACGTGGACGTTAACAGGATGTTCATGGGAGGTTGTTAAAATCCTGATCACATTCCTGCTTTTTTCGGCCAGCTCTCACGGGCAGATACTCCTCAAAAAGCACATTTTCTCCAACAGGGAATATTCTCTCTCTTACAGGATTGCGGATGGTAAAACGGCTATTTCACCCGGTGAGGGTCGGGGAGACCCGAACTTCCATGAAATAACCCTGTTTTTCCATTTTCCTCCTCCCGCACCCCATCCGACCCTGATTTCCGCCTCCAAGGATACCCTTGACGCTAGCCGGCGAAGGGATCGTGCCCGGCCCCCTCCGGAAAATTATCACACCCGCCCAACCCCCGCAGGCCCCGCACCGGCCGCCGCTTGAGATAAAAATTCCGGCATGATGGAAAACAAAGTCCCGGCCCCTCCCATTTTTGCAAAAACCGGTATCGAAAATCCGCGTCCCGTTCGCTTTGGAATATATGATTATTATCCCCGGGTTTCCTTCCGGAAAATTTATTCAGCCAGGCCCATTTCCTTTGGCAATCTCATATGTTTTGTCAAAGGGGCACGAATGACCGGTTGCCGAACCGGATAAAAAGATGAGAACGGTGGATCACGCCGGAGGAACATTTTATGTACCTTCAAAAGGAGCGAGACCAATGCCCCGATTCTCGCGGGACGCTCGTAACG
>JBAVWM010000039.1:0-2145 GCA_049697815.1 Methanoregula sp.
GCCCCGACCTGCCGGTCGGTGAGCGCCCGGACCCGCTTCTCCTGGTCGCCATGTGCCATCAGGCCGTCGCCGAGGTCGAGGAGACCATCAAAATGGTGGGCCCCGGAGATGAGGAGGACCAGGGCAACCGCGACCGCAGCGCCAATCGTATGGTCTGCGATGAAGATGACGGGGACGGCTGCAAGGCACCCGATCACATACCCTGCCAGCGGGTAAAGCCAGGAGTTGCGGGCAAACTTCTCGAAGTCCTGCGGCTTCCCAAGCGGCAGGATAGTGGCAAACTGCAGCAGGGAGAGGATGGCGCTCATAGGCATTCGCTGTAGAGGCGCGAGGTGCAGCCGGCGATCAGCCCTGCGATCGCGTCATCGAGAAACGGGCCGAGGCGGGCAAGAATGCCGGGCTTCTTCTGGTCATACCGCGTGAACTCGAATCGTGCATAGGTCCCGCCGATGCATTCGGCGATTGCCATCCCGATGATCTCGTCGCTGAGGAGGAAGACCGGGTCCTCGGCAATCTCGGAGTCCTCCCTCCTTGTGTACAGTTCGTCCTCAAGCAGGATCGCACCCAGGAGAAGCGAGGCAACGTTGGGATCCCCGAGATACTTGAGGATCTTCTTTTTGATCTGGACCGCAGCCTCCTCGTCAGGCATCCCGTGGGAGACATAGAGTCCCATCGCAGCGGCAACCATATCGTCGGGCGTGATCCCCCGGTCACGCAACCGCTTCTCTATCTCAAACATGTAACCAGTGTTGGATGCAAGGCAGTATTATACCGTTGCGGAACGGTTGTGATCGATATCTTCAAACTGGACAGGTGCAATAGCTGTACGCACTGATATATATGGAATTCCTCTCGGAAAAACCGGATATTACCTTCAGGTCGCCCCTCTTTGCCAGCATCCTTGCCAATACCATCCTTTCCACCGTGCCGGGCATATCCGGTGCCGGGCCAAGCCCGGAAAAAACGCTTCTGACCCCCAACCTTGATGCGGAACTGATCATGGATGGGGCGATCACGAGCCACCCGGGCAATCCGAACACGCCGACCGGGTGCCCGACCCCCGCCACGATCACGCGGGCGATGATGGTGCTGACCTGCGTCAAACCGCTCTTCATCAATGCCGGGCTCCGTTTTCCCCCCTCGGTCCCCTGCCTCGACGCGTACGGGGAGGTTGCAGGAGACCCGCGGAAGGGTGATGCCCTGCCGTCAGCGATACGCCTGTTTACGCAGGGTGAACGGATAGGATCGTTCCTGTCCGCCCGGACCGACCTCCTCATCCTCGGCGAGTGCGTGCCCGGCGGGACCACGACCGCGCTTTGCCTGCTCAGAGCGCTGGGGTACGAAGCATCGGTGAGCAGCAGTTTTGCCAAAAATCCTATCCCGAAAAAGGAGGAGGTCTGCCGGCAGGCGCTGGAGCGGGCAAAAGCGGGCGGCTCGTCCGCCCCGCTCGACCTTGTGCGCTCCCTTGGCGATCCCATGATGCCGGTTGCTGCCGGGATCGCGAAGAGGTATACCGGAACCCTTGTCCTTGCCGGCGGAACCCAGATGCTGGCAGTCAGTGCGCTCATCAAAGCGCTGGGCCAGCCGCTCGCCCGTGTCGTGACGACCTCGTACGTGCGGGATGACCCGACCGCGAACGTGCCGGCACTTGCCGGTCGGATCGGTGTGCACATCACGTACGTGGACCCCGGGTTCGGAGACCTCGGCCATGCCGGGCTTGCCCGCTACTGCATCGGGGAAGTCAAAGAGGGGATGGGGGCCGGCGGGGCGATGTACCTCGCGAACCTCATGGGATATTCACCTGAGGCGATCCGTGACGCCATCCTCTCCACCGTAACTGCCTATAGTTGAAAAATCTTATAGCAATGCGTCATAACAATTATGAATAATGCTTCCCATCTACGTGATCAATAACTTCGGGCAGTTCAACCACCTCATCCACCGGGCATTGCGGGACCTGGATATTGATGTGGCCCTGGTCCCCAATACCACCCCGGTTGTACGGGTCGGGGAGGAGTGTCGCGGGATCATCCTCGGCGGCGGGCCGGATATCGGACGATCGGGCAACTGTGCGGAGTACCTGGACCTCGGCCTCCCCGTACTCGGCATCTGCCTCGGCCTCCATATCATTGCCACGAAATACGG
>JBAVWM010000040.1:0-5539 GCA_049697815.1 Methanoregula sp.
CTGCCGGTACAACGCGGGAGGAGACCCCCGACCCGCTGGACAACCGGGTGCGGATCGTGACCATACCGGAACGGGAAATTGCCGTTATCCGGTTTTCAGGATATGCACCCCAGGAAGACGTGGATGCGGCAGCGTCACGATTACAGGAAGGGCTGAAAAACGTTGGGATTGGTACGGCAGGCCAGCCGTTCCTGATGCGGTATGATTCCCCGTGGACCCCCGGCTTCCTTCGACGGAATGAAGTGGCGGTGGAGATCAGACGTTAAGGTACTGCCATGTCCTCGCGGAGCGACACATCAGCTGGCGCCGGAGCATCGTGACAAGCTGCGAACTGTGTGTTGTGTTTAAAAACATAGAACCAGTCACTAAAATTAGTAGATGTTCTGATGAACCACTCGCAATTCGGAGAACGTTGATGCGTTCTCCTCACCTTCAAGATCTGATAACCTTTCGGATTTCGAGGAGCGCTGATGCGTTCTCCTCTTCCTTATGGTTCTGAGAGGGTTATCAAAACCACGAAGAGGTGAAGGGAGGCTAATGCCACCTTCGTCCGTCTGAGGAACCATTCGGAGGCACAAAAGGGGGTTGAATAATAAATGTAAAAATTTCAGAATGATCAATTGAGAAATTTTTTTACTTCTTTTTTCCCTTCTTCTTCGGCTCGTCCCTGGACATCGACATCAGGTCGATGATATAGGATCCTTCCTTGCCCACGCTCACGATCCGCTCATCACTCTCGGCCATCTTCTCAAGGTTCAGCTCGTAGGTGCCGGGAGACACGATCCGGATGGTCTCCACCCGGTCGTACATCTCGACCTCTTTCTTCTTTTTCTTCGGCTCGACAACCTCGAGGACCTCCTCCCGGGACTCCACCGCGATCTCTTCGATGGACTTCTCCTCGATCACATCCTTATTCAGCTGGTCTTCTCTGACATAGAGGAATTTCTTGTTGCCACAGCTTGCGCACCCTTTCAGGATCTCGGTTGACCCATCCCGGTATTCCCGCCCGCATTTGGTACACTTGTGCGGCATCGCGCTCACCCGAAGTACTCGAGCATGGTCTCGTAGAGATCTTCCACATTGCGGCCCTCAAGCCCGGAGATCGCAACGACCGGGTGCTGGGGAAACGCGCTCCGGATCCTGCCCGGCGCAGCATCGGGAAGATCGATCTTGTTGGCCACGATAATCACGGGCAGGCTGCGGGCCTCGATGATCCCGATCATCATGATATTGACCTGCATGAAGGGATCGAGGGTCGAGTCGAGCATGTAAATGACCCCGTTGATATCCTCGCGGAGCCAGTGCATCGCCTCGGCAACACCTTCGGTTGCTTCCCGGGCCCGGATGATTGCCTCGTCCTTTTCCATCCCGAACTCGAGAAACTCGTGGTAATCGACCTTGGTGGTGACTCCCGGCGTGTCTACGATATCTATGGTCACTGTACTGCCGTTTGCCCCGGAAATGACGATGTCTTCCTTCTTCCGTGCCCGCCGGGTCTCGTGCGGGATCTCGCTGACCGGACCTACAGCGTCCCCGGTCCAGTCGCGGGCTATGCGGTTTGCAAGGGTAGTTTTTCCGGCATTCGGCGGGCCGTAAATGCCGATACGGGTCCGTTTCTTCTTAAAAAAGCGGGTGAGGAAACCGGAACATTTCTTTTTCATCTTGCCCATTGTGTGATAAAATATCTTCAAACTCCACCTCATTGGCTGCGTAAGCGTACAAAGGTACTTGCGGTAACTCTTGTTTGTTATTAATGTATAGAATACGCTCTTTATTATGTTTCTTATAACGGGCACCTTCGCCCCGGCGTTGGATAAGAACCATCACCCCGCATTTTCCGGTGGCGCGGTATTACTGGGACGCATAGTCCATAGTCAAAGCCACATTGTATTTATACAAAGCAAAGGGAGTATGCTAATTGTAATCATCAGCAACAGCACTTCAAGGAGGTGACTCATGAAAAAGACTTCAAACGCGATCCGGTTTGAGACCCGTGTTCCCCTGCGTGAAGTGATGAATCGCAGGCTGACAACGATTGGCATCGACGCAACAGTTGCAAAAGCGGCAAAAGCCATGTGCCATGACAAGGTCGGCAGCGTCATCATCCTCGACCACAACAAGCCCATAGGCATCGTGACCGAGGAGGACATTGCATGCAAGGTGGTGGCACAGGATCTCAAGCCAAGTACAGTGCACGTGAACGATATCATGAGTACGCCACTCATTACGGTGAGTGCGGACAAGACTGCAGGCGATGCCGCCAGGATGATGGTGAAGCACACGGTACGAAGACTCCCGATCATCGATGAGCACCACAGGGTCATCGGGATTGTAACCGTGCGGGATCTTCTTGCCGTATCCAACGAAGAGAATGATCTCCTCATGGACCTCATCGAGATCAACCGCGAAGATACGGAGGATCCGGGTATGTGCGGCCGCTGCAGCCAGATGTCTGATGATCTTAAGCGGGTCGACGGCGTTACGCTCTGTCCACGGTGTCGCGAGGAGGATACTATCACATGAAGACAGCACAGGATTTCATCCTTGAGATCCCTGTGCTGAAACCCGGCGACCAGATAACCAAGGCACGGCAGATCCTGAGAGATGACCGGTTCCGTGAGGTCTATGTTGTCGACGCAAAAAAAAACCTGCTCGGGTATATCGACATCACAGACGGCCTGCGGGTAACCGCAACGAAATCGAATGTAACAGTAGAAGGGTTCGTCAAGGAAGCGCCGATGGTACACCCCGCGGATTCCGTTGAGGCGGCAGCACGGGCGATGCGGAGCTACCGCACCGACAGTGCCGCGGTGGTGGACCCGGAAACCCGCGTCACGGGGGGAGTCCTCCTCGCGGACCTCTTTCCGGTGATCATCTCCCGGAACGAGCTGCACGGAACCGTTGGAGCACGGATGAGCCGGAACGTAGTGGCCGTGGCACAGGAGGACGAGATCCAGAAGGTCCACGCCCTCATCGTTGAGAGCGGCTTCTCCGCGTTCCCGGTTCTGAAGAAGAAACGGCTTGTCGGGATCATCTCCCGGCGCGACCTGATCGGCTCGCGGCGGGTGCGTGCGGTCATTGCTGACCATGCCCGCACCCCGGTCGAGAGCGTCATGACCACGGATGTTGTCACTATCGCACCGGGGGAGCCGGTCAGCGCTGCCGCGGAACTGCTCGTGAAACACGATGTGAGCCGGCTGCCCGTCCTCGACGGCGACCGCCTCGTTGGGGTTATCGACCGTCATGATGTCCTTGCTTCACTTGTTTAAGCGGAACAATACCAGAACAGAAACGAGAAAATGTTCAGGGAACCAGCGGCCGATCCGGCAAGGATCATGCCACCGGTTCCCCTTGCAGTCGGAGGGTGATCATGCACCAGAATAACCGGGTCGTCAAAGGTGACGACCGGCTCCTGAAAATGCAGGGCAAACTCGACCGCGGTCCGGTTGAGTTCAAGTCCCATATCGCAGAACAGGAAGGCGAAGTGATGGCGATCGCGACCACCGAGGTTGTCTCCATCCCGCCAACGAAAAGTATTATCGGCGCCGTTGAGCAGATGACAAAATGCGGATTCCGCCGCCTTCCCGTTACCGATGCGGGCACAAAAAAACTGCGGGGGATCGTTACCTCGGGAGACATCATCAATTTCATGGGCGGGGGGGACAAGTACCGGCTCGTAGAGGTCAGGCACAACGGCAACCTGATCGCTGCTTTAAACGAGAACGTCCGGACAATCATGACCCAGCAGCCCGTGACGCTCGGGCACGATGCCTGCATCCATGACGCGGTCGCCATCATCACAGGAAAGAAGATCGGGGGGCTCCCGATCACTGGCCGCGATGGGGCGCTTGCCGGTATCGTCACGGAGCGCGATGTGCTCCGGGTACTCGGTGCCGACCGGAGCCAGCTGCTGGTAGAAGACGTGATGACCACGTCCCTCCGCGTCACCGCACCGGACTGCCCGATTGCAAAGGTCACAAAGGACATGACGAGCTACCGCTTCCGGCGGCTGCCGGTCGTGAGCGATGAGGTGCTCTACGGGATCATTACCGCAACCGATATCATGCGCTACCTCGGGAGCCGGGAGGTTTTTACCCGTCTCACCACCGGCAATATCGCGGAGGTGACCGGGCTTCCGGTCCGCACCCTGGTTGCCGGCGGGCTCATCACCACGACGCCCGGAAGGAGTATCAACGAGGCAGCCCGCGAGATGCTCAGGAAGAACATCGGGGCGCTCCCCGTTATCGAGGACTCCCGGCTGATCGGGCTCGTGACCGAGTTCGACCTTGTCCGGGCATTTGCGCGGGGGTGATGACCGTGTTCGCCCGTGATATAATGAACGCACCCGTCAGGGTCGTGTCCCCGGATGCAACCGTTGCCCATGCCCGCAACCTGATGGTCCGCCACCATATCTCCCGTCTCCCCGTCATGGAAAACGGGGTCCTTGTGGGGATCCTCACGAAAAAAGATATCGCCTACCGCATGCGGAAAGGAGAGCCGGCCTGGCGCCGGCGCCCGCTCGACCGGATCCCAGTGGGAGCCCTCATGACAGAACACCCTGTCGTGGTTCAACCCGATACCGGGGTCAAAGAAATAGCACGGATATTTGTTGAACGCAATTTCAGCAGCGTCCCGGTGGTGGACGCAGGAGCAGTTATTGGTATCATAACAAAGACGGATCTGATGAAGTCTGCTCTCGTCCGGCAGATCACCTACCCGGTCGGGGACGTGATGGAAGATGTACCGGCAGTAAGCCGCTACCACTCGCTCAACCACGTGATCAGCGTGATGCGCGAACGCAATGACAAGGTGCTCGTGACTGAGGATGATGGCACTCCTGCCGGCATTATCAGTGAAACCAACCTTGCATTCTATGAAGACGAACCGACAATATCGCGTGTGATGGGAAAAGATGTAACCATAAAACGACGCGAAACGGCAGACGGGATGCGGGAACCGGCTCTCATGGAGGTTGCATCCGTGACCGCCGGGGACGTGATGACAAGCCCCGTTATTACGGTCTCTCCTGCGTTACTGGTCCCTGATGCCCTTGTACTGATGGAGAAACACCATGTCAACAGCCTTGTTGTCATGGAGAACGGCACAGTTACCGGGATCATAAAACGCGATGATATCATAAAGGAAGTGGCGAAATGACAAAAGAAGTTTTTATCAAGGACGTAATGGTAAAGCCAGCAACAATCGCAAAATCCGCAAAGATCACCGAAGCGCTCGATAAAATGCTCGATGAGGGCATCGACCCGCTCATTGCAGTCAATAACAACTCCGTTGTCGGGACGGTGTCCCGCAAGGCGATAGCGGAGAAACTGGGCAGTAAGCAGAATTCTTCCATTGTACCTACCGCTATCCACGTGGCGAGCGTGGTTGAGGAGGAGTTCACCAGTGTCTATCCCGACGAGAATGTCAACATCCTCGTCCCGCTGCTCCAGCAGTACAAGCTGGTCGTGGTCTACGACAGCGACCACAAGCTGATCGGGCAGGTGAGCCGCGGCAACCTGCTGAAGAAGTACCAGCCCGA
>JBAVWM010000041.1:0-1584 GCA_049697815.1 Methanoregula sp.
CTTCCCGGTATACGGAGATTGACCGGGGCGGCCATTTCCTTGAATGGGAAGAACCTGAGCTGGTTGCGCGGGATATCAGAGAGTTCTTCGGGGGCCTTGAATAAAAAAATCTGTCCTGGTCACACCGGCAGGGGGTTCTTCTTCCTTTCAGAAACAACGGTGCCCCGGTATTTTCCCCTGAGGATCGCGTTCAGGAGATTTTTCGGGTCCCGCCCGTCCAGCACAACAAGGGGAATGCGGCTCCGCTCAACAACCCGGGCTGCAACAATATCCAGCACATTGTTGGAACCGGCACCAAGCGCCGTACCGCTGACGATCTCCAGAAGTTTCCGGGGAGTCATGGTATCAAACCGGGTTGCATTCGGATCCTTCCGCGGATCCGTGGAATAGATCCCGTCAACCGAGGTCGCGTTGATGAATACTGACGCCCCGACCCGCTCGGCAAGCACGGCTGCCACCGCATCAGTTGTCTGGCCGGGGGTGATGCCGCCCATCACGACAATTTTTCCGGATTCTGCGAATTTCTTTGCCTCTGCATGGGATTCCGCAACTTTCGGATAGGCGTCCTCGCCAAGGGCAGCGATCAGCATGGTCGCGTTGAGCCGGGTGATCAGGATGCCGATCTCATCCGAAGTGCCTTCATCGATGCCGAGATCCCGCATGATACTGATGTACCGCCGGGCTTCGCCACCACCACCGGCAACTACGAAGAGCCGGTGCTGTTTTGCAATCTTTTTTAAGACCGGCGCATATTCTTTGAGCGTATGGTCCTCAAGGGTCGGGATGAGGACCGAGCCGCCAAGCGAGATGACAACCTTCTTCATTGCATTAGTTTTTGTACCGGATGCACATAGAGTTGTTTACCATGTTCTACTGCCCTGCCTGCAAGAGCCAGGAGATTTACCCGGTTGTCGGGGGCTATGTCGGCCAGATATACCTCTGCAAGGATTGCGGGTACCGTGGATCGTTCGTACTCGAGATTGACGGCGCGGATGCATTCCGGAAGACGGAAAAGGAGAATAAGGACCATACATAATTACCCGGTACATGAGTCCTGCCATGCACGAAGCACGCCAGTACACAAAAAATGCTGATTCGGCCGTCACGTGCTCGCTCTGCAACCACCGCTGCACCATCAGGGACGGGAAACACGGCATCTGCGGGGTCCGGAAAAATGAACACGGTACCCTTTTTGCGGAAACGTACGGGATGATCAGTGCTGAAGCGATCGATCCCATAGAGAAGAAGCCCCTGTTCCATTATCTTCCCGGAACCCTTTCCTATTCACTCGGGGGGATCGGGTGCAATTTTCATTGCGAGCACTGCCAGAACTGGCATATCTCCCGGGCATTGCTCAGGGACGCACGGCTCAGACCGCTCACACCGGCAGAGGGGGTTGAACGGGCAAGAGCGGGACGGTGCCAGAGCATCTCGTGGACCTACAACGAGCCGACGATATGGCACGAATATGCACTTGACATGGGGACGCTCGCACGGGCAAAGGGACTCGGTACCATCTACGTAACGAACGGGTATATCACGGAGGAAGCCCTCCGCGAGCTCTCGCCGATGCTCGGCGCTTTC
>JBAVWM010000042.1:0-5728 GCA_049697815.1 Methanoregula sp.
CTTCTGGGCACTCTTTGCTGCCACTGCCGGCCTCGTGCTGGCACAGGTGGTGGATCCCAAAACTGCACAGGAATTTGCCGGCATCATCGCAGGGATTGTCCCGTGAACACGGGGACAGGGATTTTCCCTGCCCTCTGTTTTTTTAGCACGTATCCTTGTACGAAGCCCCCCTCTTGCGCCAATGCGTTCCCGATTGGGGGACGGGACGCGTTGGGATGCGGACAGTCATCAGTTTGTCGATGATTTCTTCGGGTTTTTCACGTCCCGTACTTCGTTATTATCGCAATGCGGGGGATGCCCACGCGGCGGGGGCGGAGCTCCCAGGAGCATCAGAAAAAACAGGACCTGACTGAAACTTCCCGGCAGGATCTGATTTTCAGATTAAAACCGGATCGATTTTGAAATGAAAATCGGAATCCGGTTTGAAAAATGAAAACCGGGATCTGGTTGCGAAGAAAAAATCGCAACCAGATTGAACAAGGAAAAATTACTGATCAATCTTCCGCCTCCCCGCCTGGAAATACATCCCGGTAAACACAGACGCCGCAAGCAGGAGGACAAGGGGGATCATCCCTTCCCATCTGAAGATGTATACAAGGACGAGGTATCCGATAACGGCGATGGTATCGAGCAGGAGAAGGGTAAGAACAAGGTGTAAAAACGCCTTTTTCTTTTTCTCATCCGGGAGTGACCCTGGTTCTTCAGCAGGGGGCAAAGCCATGATAAAAACGTGGTGAGGAATGCTATAGATAGAATTCGATCCTGTCGGGCGGCTTTTTCTTCCGGCCGCCTTCTTTTCCTTCCGCTCTCAAATACTTCTGACCTTCTTCTACCGGAACTGGTCCTCCCGCCCAATTACCTTATCTTATACAACGATCATCACTACTTTGAATACTATGGA
Source organism: Methanoregula sp. (assembly GCA_049697815.1). Taxonomy (GTDB): domain Archaea; phylum Halobacteriota; class Methanomicrobia; order Methanomicrobiales; family Methanospirillaceae; genus Methanoregula. The sequence continues at coordinate 902 of JBAVWM010000042.1, forward strand.
TATCATCTCATGGATTATTCTTGGCGTTATCGCCCTTGTTATTGTAGCACTGATCCTGTGGGTGGTCGGCATCTACAACCGCTTTGTCAGCCTGAGGAACTCCTCGGAAGCAACGCTCGGCCAGATCCGGGTTGCCATGAAAAAGCGGCTCGACATGATCGACCAGCTCCTTGGCTCGGTCAAGAGCTATGCAAAGTTCGAGAAGGAGACTCTTGAGAAAGTCACCGCAATGCGGGCAAGCGTTGCCACGGCCTCACCCGGAGACCTGAACAAGGTCGAGGCAGAATCCCGCTCCATCTTCGGACGGCTGCTTGCCGTTATGGAAAACTACCCCGATCTCAAGACCGTATCCACCGTCACAAGCATGATGGACTCCGTCAAGACCCTTGAGGACGAGATCGCCCGCCAGCGGTACACGTTCAACAATATATCGCAGGAGTTCAACACCATGATGGACACCATCCCTTCGAATTTCGTTGGCAAACTGATGGGCCTCATCAAGCTCGAGTACCTCCAGTTCGAAGAGGCGATCAAGACCCCCCCGAAGATCGAGTTCTAAAGGGTAATTGTTGTGAGCGAGACACGACAACTGGCATGGGTGGTGGGAGCCGGGCTGGCCCTCGGGATCCTTGCCCTCCTTCTCGTGAGCGCGGTAGGCCCGCTTTTTGACGGCGACCTCACCGTCAGCTCCTACGATGCGGTCCTGGACAACAACGGGACCCTTGCGGAACACTACACGTATAATGTCGGGACCAGCGGGGAGTACCGGATGCTCTACCGTATCTGGGAGGCCCCGGTCACCCTCAACACCAGCACGGAACCGTACATCCGGCTGGTGTCCATGACACCAGCACCGGGGACTATCGGGTACGTGAAGGATAATTCCGGGCACGTTACGGTTTATGGCACTGCTGCCACCGAGGCATCCCGCAGCACGATCCAGGGCCTCGCGGAGTATGACGAAGTCGGGATCTTCAACCCAGCCCGTTATACTTCGGGATTGTACACTGCAGAGTACACGTATGTCATCAACCCCCCGCTCGAATATGATGCAACCACCACGCACCTTAACCTGAAACTGGCCGGGGAGTCGCATATCCCGTACCGGCAGGTCAAAGTCACCATCCCTGCACGGGGTATCGACCAGGTCTACGTGTATCCGCCACTCATGAAGACCGAAAAGGTGGGGGACACTTATGTCATCACCGGCAGTCTTGCCGCAAACGAGATCCTCGCGGTTGAGATACTCGGGCCGTCTGAAGGGTTCAGTCAGTTCTCGGGCTTCCGGTCTGCTGTTGATAATGTCAGAGGCAAGACCGCCTCAGCAGCATTCTGGTACAACCTTCCTTACTATGCCGCATACCTGCTGAGTATCCTCGCGACAATCGCGGTAATTCTCGTCCCCCTGCTCCTCATCGTCATCTATTACAGGTACGGGCGGGAGAAGGAGGTCACCGTTCCGGCGTATCTGAGCACTCTTCCCGCCACGAACCTCAAACCCTGGCAGGTCAACCTTCTCTTCAAGGGCGATGCCATGGATTTCGACCAGGACGGCTATTATGCCACCCTGCTGGACCTCCACCGGCGCGGGAATATCTCCATAACGGAAAAGGGAGAGGGAAAGGGCGTTTTAGTAAAAACCCTCTCCAATGCAGGCTTGGACTCCTATGAACAGCGGGTACTGATGTTCCTCCAGCTGGTCTCCGAGAATGGCGTGCTCGATACCGACTCCATCGGGGCGCTGGCAAAAAAAGCCCAAGTAAACGCGACTGCCGAAGAAAAAGCGCTGAAATACCAGCGTTCCCTCACCGATGTGACGAGCCGGGCGGATTCGGGCCTCTCCTCGCAGTATATTGTCGATGGCAGGGACCATATCCTTCCGCTTGGGCTCGCCAGTATTGTCATGTTCGGGCTCACCCTGATCCTGTTCTTTGTCGCACCCATGCAGTCCTCTATCCTCGCTCCTGCTGTGGTGCTCTGGATTGTTGTTGTTGTTCAGGTTATCATTGCCTTTGCTGCCCCGTCTACCCTCTTCGGTCACTGGAAAGACGACCGGTACCGGGAGAAACTGGAATGGGATGCGTTCACCCGTTTCCTCTCGGATATGGCAATGATACAGAAGTATGCCCCCGCGGATCTCTCGATGTGGGGCGACTGGCTTGTCTACGGCACCGCCCTCGGTGTCGGGGACAGAGTGGAAAAAGCCATGAAAGCGCTCAACATCCGCGTGGCGGATACCGGCGTCCCGGTGGGTGCCATGGGGATGAGATATGCCTTCCTCCCGCTCGCCAGGTTCTCACCCCCGAGCCACGGCAGTTCCGGGGGCGGGTTTGGTGGCGGAGGAGGTTTTGGCGGCGGTGGCGGGTTTGGCGGCGGGGGGGCTGGCGGGAGATAACCCCGCCCGACGCGGGTTTTTCCCTCTCCCGGCCTGCAGATTGATCGTACCGAACGGTCAAAACGTGAACCGGCCGTGAGTATAGAAATTATAAATCCCTGCGTACCCTATGTTAACCGGAACGGGAACCTGATCACATGCAATATACCGAAGGGCAGATCGGCCGGGTCTTTATCGTAAGGATTGACGATGGCGAGGATATGCTGCTCTCTTTGCGCCAGTTCATCCTTGACAAGAATATCCAGACCGGATCGATCCACTTCCTCGGGGCCCTGATGAACGGGCGCATGGTGACCGGCCCGGAAGAGCCGGTAATCCCCCCGGTCCCGCATTTCGTCATGTTCGAAGGCGGGTGGGAGGTATTTGGTGTCGGCACCATCTATCCGGGGGAGGGCGGCCCGCATATCCATTATCATGCATCGGTCGGCCGGTCGGGTCACGCCCTCACCGGTTGTCTCCGGGAAAAAGCTATTACGTACCTGATCGTCGAAGCGGTCATCATGGAGTTCACCGGCATCACCGCCCGGTGGGAATTCGATGAGAAGATGCAGCTGCACCTCCCGGTGCTCGGCCAGAAAACGGCTGCAGACGAAAAGCAGCAGGACGGAAAAACCCCTGCCGCAGAAGAGAACGAGAGCACAAGCCCTGAGAACGATGAAGAATCCGATGAACTCCCCGGGGGTCTTGCGGATATAATCCGGGACCTCACACGCCGCCCGTCCGGCTGAGGTCCCCCGGGACAATCCCCCGTCCCGCTCCAGAGGTTTGTCTTTTTATGTCCCGGCAGCCGCTGTTTCTCCCCATGTCGCTTCAGGAAGGGGAAAAACCGGGTATCCGGCAGTTTGACATTATCCTTATTACCGGGGATGCCTATGTGGATCACCCCTCGTTTGGTACGGCCCTCATCGGCCGGGTCCTCTGGGACGCCGGGTTCTCGGTCGGGATTATTGCACAGCCGCAGGTACCATCACCGGATGATTTTAAAGCTCTTGAAGCACCCCGTCTTTTCTTTGGTATCTCTTCCGGGAACGTTGACTCGATGGTGGATAATTACACCCCCAACCTCAGACGGCGGAGCAACGATGTCTATTCACCGGGCGGGATCCCGAAACGGCCGGATCGTGCCACGATAGTCTATGCGAACCGGGTGCATGAACTATTTCCCGGGATCCCGGTTGTCATCGGCGGTATCGAAGCAAGCCTGCGCAGGTTCGCCCATTACGATTACTGGCAGGACCGGGTACGCCAGTCCATCCTTGCTGACGCCCCGGCCGATCTTCTCGTATTCGGCATGGGCGAACGACAGATGGTGGAAATTGCACAGCGGCTCGCGGCCGGGGAATCCGTAGGCACTCTCCGGAATATCCGTGGCACTTCTTACACAATGGAGGTTGGAGAATGGCGCAGTGCCCGCCCTGAGGGGATCGTTGAGATACCCGGGTTCACCGAAGCAGCCCGGGACAAACCCGCGTACGCCCGTGCATTTGCCCTCCACTACCGTGAACAGGACCCGGTACGGGGGAGAGCAGTTGCCCAGCCGCATCCGAAGACCGTGGTGATCCAGAATCCCCCGGCACGTCCGCTCACACCGGAAGAGCTGGATCATATCTACGAGCTCCCGTTTGCCCGTCGTGCACACCCCTCGTATGACCAACCCATCCCCGCCCTCGAACCTGTGCAGTTCTCGGTAACCAGCCACCGGGGGTGTTTCGGAGCCTGTTCCTTCTGTGCCCTCACGCACCACCAGGGCCGCATCATCCAGAGCCGGAGCAGCGACTCGATCGTCCGTGAAGTAACCCGCATGACGAAGATGCCGGCCTTCAAAGGCATCATCCAGGATGTGGGAGGTCCGACGGCGAATATGTACAACCTTTCCTGCGACCTGTGGGAAACCTGCGGCGCCTGTGCGGACAAACGCTGCAGCCCGGCCTGCAAAAACCTCCGGACCAGTCATCAAGAGCAGTGCCGGCTGCTCTTGAGGATTCGCAGCATTCCTGGTGTCAGACATGTTTTCATCGGTTCCGGTATCCGGTACGATCTGGCCCTTGCCGACAATGCCGGGTACCTGGAAACGATCTGTGACCACCATATCTCCGGGCATCTCAAGGTTGCCCCGGAGCATATTGCCCGGGAGGTCACGAAGACCATGAACAAACCGGACCGGGAAGTTTTTGACCGGTTCTGCGCACAGTTCGAAACCCTGCAGCTGGGCAAAAAAAAGCGGCAGTATCTCCTGCCGTACTTCATGTCAGGGCATCCCGGATGTACTATTCCCGATATGGTCGCACTTGCCGTGTATATCAGCGACAACAACCTGTATACCGAACAGGTGCAGGACTTCACCCCGACACCGATGAGCGTATCGAGCTGCATGTACTATGCCGGCCTCAATCCTTTTACCCTGGAACCGGTGCATGTGCCCAAAGGACAGG
>JBAVWM010000043.1:0-4372 GCA_049697815.1 Methanoregula sp.
ATGGAGAAGATCCCCAATGAAGATCTCATTCCGCTCGGCATCAATCCTGACGTTGCACGACCCGAGTGGACCATTCTTACGGTCCTCCCGGTCCCCCCGGTTACGATGCGGCCGTCCATTATTCTTGAGAACGGGCAGCGATCGGAAGACGACCTGACCCACAAGCTGGTGGATATCATCCGTATCAACCAGCGGTTCAAGGAGAACCAGGATGCAGGGGCCCCCCAGCTGATCATCGAGGATCTCTGGGAACTCCTGCAGTACCACGTCACCACGTACCTTGACAACGAAGTTGCCGGCTGTCCCCCGGCCCGCCACCGCAGCGGCCGGCCCTTAAAGACGCTTTCTCAGCGTCTCAAAGGGAAGGACGGGCGGTTCCGTGGATCTCTCTCGGGTAAGCGTGTGAACTTCTCGAGCCGTACCGTTATCTCTCCTGATCCCAATCTTTCGGTCTCGCAGGTCGGTGTCCCCCGTGCAGTAGCCAACGAGATGACCATCCCGGTCCGCGTAACGGCCTACAATATTGAGGAACTCAAGCAGATCGCCCGTACCGGCCCCGTCCGCCCGGACGTCAACGCACCCTGTGGTGCAAACTACGTGATCCGACCCGACAACCGGCGTCTCCGCCTCGGTGCGGACAACCTCGACACGGTTGCTGACATGCTCGAGCCCGGCTGGACGGTTGAACGCCATCTCAGGGATAACGATGTCGTGCTCTTCAACCGTCAGCCCTCGCTGCACCGGATGAGCATCATGGCACACCGTGTCAAGGTCATGGAAGGCCGGACCTTCCGGCTCAACCCCGCGGTCTGTCCGCCGTATAACGCCGACTTCGATGGCGATGAGATGAACATGCACGTCCCCCAGACCGAAGAGGCCCGGGCTGAAGCAACCATCCTCCTCTCGGTGCATGAGAACATCCTGTCGCCCCGTTTCGGCGGTCCCATCATTGGGGGTATTCACGACCATGTCTCGGGGATCTTTATGCTCACCCATGATATCCGCTGGTTTTCGAAGGAAGAGGCACTCTACCTGCTCCGGTACTCCAATATTGAACACATGCCGGTGCCCGGCAAGAAGGAAGACGGCGTGGAATACTGGAGCAACAAACAGGTCTTCTCCCAGATTCTGCCCGACCTCAACATGGTCTTCAAGGCCAGCTCCTGCCAGAACTGCGATGTCTGTAAAAAGGAACAGTGCGAGCGCGATGCCTATGTCCGGATCATTGACGGAAAGCTGGAATGCGGCACAATCGATAAGAAAGCGATCGGTGCATTCGATGGCCAGATCGTCAACCGTGTTATCCGCCAGCAGGGTATGCGGCGTGCAGCAGACTTCATCGACGACCTGACGAAGCTCTCCATCCGTGCGATCATGTTCGACGGGTTCTCGTTCGGTATCGATGATGAAGACCTTTCCAAGACCGAGTATGGCCAGATTGACGAGGTCCTGACGAACGCAGCCCTCGATGTCACGCGCCGCATCAAGATCTACGAGGATGGCCAACTCGAGCCGATGCCCGGGCGTACCATTGAGGAGACCCTCGAGATGCAGATCATGCAGGTGCTGGGCAAAGCCCGGGATCAGACCGGTCAGATTGCAGGCCGGCACCTTGGTCTCGGGAACAGCGCTGTCGTGATGGCAGTCTCCGGTGCCCGTGGATCGATGCTGAACCTGACCCAGATGGCCGGTTGTATCGGCCAGCAGTCCGTTCGTGGCGAGCGTATTGTCCGTGGATATGACGACCGCACGCTCCCGCACTTCCGGAAGGGCGACCGTGGTTCAGATGCTCATGGGTTCATCCAGCACAGCTACAAAGGCGGGCTCAATCCAACCGAGTTCTTCTTCCATGCCATTGGTGGCCGGGAAGGTCTTGTTGATACGGCCGTCCGTACGTCCCAGAGCGGGTACCTCCAGCGGCGAATGATCAACGCGCTGCAGGACCTGAAGGTGGCATATGACGGTACCGTAAGGTCGACCGGTGGAAAAATTATCCAGTTCCAGTACGGTGAAGACAACACCGATCCGACCAAAAGCGCATTCGGTGATCCGGTGGATGTCAAAGGCATTGTTGAAAGTATCCTGAAGGAGGAGTGCTGATATGACTCTTGCAGACAAGTACGACAAGAAAGTCGAGGCAGCAGACCTCCCGCAGAAGACCAAAGACCAGATGCGCAAATTCCTTGGCGAAAAAGAGGTGAGCGATACCCAGTTCAAACAGATCCTTGAACGTGTTTTTAAGGAATACAAATCCACCCGTATCGAGGCCTGTGAGGCAGTCGGTGTGATTGCCGCCCAGTCCATCGGTGAGCCGGGCACGCAGATGACGATGCGTACGTTCCACTATGCGGGTGTCGCGGAGATCAACGTTACCTTAGGTCTTCCACGCCTCATCGAGATCATGGACGCACGCAAGGAGCCCAGTACCCCGACCATGACCGTCTTCCTTGAGTCAGATTACGGCAATGACCGTGACCGTGCCCGGGAAGTCAGCTGGCAAATCGAAGCGGCCCCGCTCCACGAGTTCGGCGACATAACTACCGATATGGAGAACATGCACGTAGTTGTCCACCTCAACACCAAGGTCTGTGACAAGCGGAAGATCTCTCCTGCCCAGATCATGGAGAATGCGCCCAAGAAGATCCGCGACCGCCGCCATTATCGCGACTTCGAGCACGATATCGACGAGGAAAATGCGACTATCATCTTCTCTCCCAAGGACAAGGAGAGTTATCAGAACCTCTTCCAGCTTGCCGAACACGTAAGGAACGTGATCGTGCAGGGTATCGATGATATCAACCGGGTCGTCGTCAGGAAAGAGACCGGGGAGTATATACTTTATACTGAAGGATCCAACCTTAAAGATGTCTTTGATGTGGAAGGCGTGGATACGACCCGTACCCGCACCAACAACATCAGTGAGATCGCTCAGGTACTCGGTATCGAGGCAGCAAGGAACGCGATCATCCACGAAGCGGTATCCACCCTCAACGAGCAGGGTATCCTCGTGGATGTCCGCCACCTCATGCTTGTCGCGGACATGATGTGCATGGAAGGCGAGGTCAAGCAGATCGGCCGTCACGGTATCGCAGGTGAGAAGGAGAGCGTGCTCTCCCGGGCTGCGTTCGAAGTGACCGTCAACCACCTGCTCGATGCTGCCGTCGCAAACGAGATCGATGAACTGAGCGGTGTCACAGAAAACGTCATCGTTGGCCAGCCTATCCAGCTCGGTACCGGTGATGTAAAACTGATCGCAGTCAGACAACACGACAATTAACACCTTAAAAAAATCAGAGGAATTGCACATGGATTTTAATGCTTCACTCAGAAGAGCAATCAAGACCGGGAATGTCATTCTTGGCCAGAACAACACAGAAAAATGCATCAAAGAGGGAAAAGCCCAGATGATCGTCGTGGCAGGCAACTGCCCGGCTCTCTTCAAATCCAAACTTGCGGGATACGAGAACCTCTTTATCCACACCTTCGAGGGCTCCAGCGTTGCGCTCGGCAAGGCCTGCGGTAAGCCGTTCATGGTGAGCACGCTTGCCATCGTGAATGCGGGCGAATCGGATATCCTCTCCCTCAAGAGGGCTTAAGGGGGCATGCTATGGTCGAAGTGAAACTGACTGAAGACTGCATGCGCCTGATCTCCCAGTTTGAAAGCCTGACCGGTGCAGGAAGTCGCGACTGCGTGGTTGATGACCGCAATGGCCGGCTCATCTTCGTTATCAACCCTGGCGACATGGGGCTGGCCATAGGCAAAAAGGGCGCCTCCATCAAGAAGGCCTCCGAAGTCATGGGCAAGAAGATCGAGGTCGTGGAATACAACAGCAACGTGGAACAGTTCTTAAAGAACTGTTTCCTGCCCGCTCAGGTCACCTCCATTCTTTTCGAAGGCGAGGATGACCAGAAGACTGCGACCGTGGAAGTCCGTGACGAGGACCGGGGCATCGCCATCGGCAAGGATGGCAAGAACATTTTCAAAGCCAAGAAGCTGTCACTTCGCCAGCACAACATCGCCGACGTCCAGATCCTGCAGAAGCCCATGGACGGCGCTGCTGCTGATGAGCAGGGCCCTTCCCAGTAATTTTTCTTTTTTTAGGATTCAACCCAGTGAATCTTTTGAAATCGGCATGACTTTTCATGGTCATGTCGAACAATGAAAACAAAGAATTACCCATAGTAAAGAGGGCTCTTTGCCCCAGGGCCTCTCTACGGCGCGGCGGGACAAGGATGTTGGATGTGATCCGGTAGTTGATCCGCCGCGGGAGGGTCCCACGGGGGCGGCAGGTTCAGCATAATTCGGGTGAATTTTATCAAACTTCCCCATGGCATCCGGAATTGTGGATTTTCAAAGGAAATTGTTTAGTAA
>JBAVWM010000044.1:0-2924 GCA_049697815.1 Methanoregula sp.
TGTCAAACTGGCTCTCAAAGATAGTCTTCTCGACGATCGTGAGAGCGGTTGCAATGAAGTCGCGGGCGGGTTTACCGCGGAGGGTGACCTTGCATCCGATGGGCATGCCTTTCCTGACGGAGAAGGCCGGCTGGGTCCTCTTGGCAATGCTCCGGATCGGAGTCTGCTTGGTGATCGTCTTCATGATGTTCTCGGCTTTCACGAGCTTGTCGCCGGCCTCGCCGACGCCCATGTGGACGACAACCTTGTCGATGTAGATATCACGCATCGCCGTCACTCTTCATGCCCCCATTTTGCAATTGCCGGTGTCTTTGTACCGACCATGTAGATGTACGGGGAGATCGTGTCGAACGTGGTACCGTTTGTCTCATCCTTGAGGATGATCTTGTTGGGAACGCTGCCGGGCACCTTGACAATATCAAGGATGCGTGCAACCTTACCGGAGTGTTTTCCGCCAATGACCATGGCCATGTTGCCTGTGGCAAACGGGAAGTGGTCGATGATCTTGAACCGGTTTTCGGGTTCGAGCGAGAGCACGATCGAATCGCCGGGCTTGTAGGTGTTATCGGCAAGCAGGTTGGAGCCGTCCCGCATGTTCAGCTGGACTTTCCCCTTGGTGACCGTGGTCTTGTTCGTAACCTTGCACAACCGGGTCTTTGCAGATTCAGCATCGATCGGGATGGATACGTGCCGGCCGTTTTTGTCACGGAGGATGCGGTAGTACTTGTTGATCTTCGGAAGGGCAATAATGTCGAAGATCCCGATGCCCATCTTGGGGTCCCTGCAGGGTTTCCCGTTAATGATTACATCGTTCTGGTGGAGGATCTGTTTTACCTCCTTCAGATTCCGTGCCATGCCCATGTGGTCACGGAGCCAGACTGTGATCGGCATCGCGTTTGCATTGTGCGGGCCGGGTGCTGTTTTTGTTATGAACTTCGTGGTCTTCTTTGCAATGTGCCACGAATCCGGGGCATTCAGTCGCTTTAAGTGGTCTCCCATTATTCAGCCTCCGCTAATTTTGCTTCGCGGCGCTTATCAGCAAGGTTCAGTTTGGTGATCCGTACATTCGATGCGCTGACGGCCCGTGGTACTTCAGTCCCGTCTGCCTTCGTGGAAGAGACACCGTGAACGACAATCTTCGCGCTCTTGGTATTGACGGCGTCTACAAGTCCCTCTTCCCCTGCGAAGTCTCCGCGGGTTACCCTGACAGTATCACCCTTGACCACGCGCAGGGTCTTTTTCTTGTATTGCTCGCTGAGTTCTTCAGACAGGGGTGCATTGAGGTATTTCGTGCTGACGTGTGAAGGGGCGTTGTACCGGGCCTTCCTCTGTTTTCTTGGCTGTGAACTTTCCAGTCTTACCATACTTCACACCTCATATGATGATCGTAGCCATGGACCCGAGCTTGGGGAACCGCTCTGCTACCTCACGGGCAACAGGTCCCTTGATCTCGGTTCCTTTCGGCTCATTTTTCTCATCCACAACAACAACCGCGTTGTCATCGAACGATACCCGCATACCGCTGGGCCTGCGCATCTCCTTCTTCGCGCGAATGACTACTGCTCGCACAAGCTTGCGGCGCATATCGGGTGTACCCTTCTGGACGCTCGCCGTGCAGAGATCCCCCAGACCCAGTTTGGGCTGACGGCGTCTGACACCATGGTAGCCAAAGACAGAAATGATCTGTACCGTCCTGGCACCGGTGTTATCGGCGCATGAAAGTCTCGTCCCGGTAGCAAGTGATCTCGGGGTCTTTGACTGCTTTGCTTTCATGGCTTCTGCACCTCCACTACGACAAACGTCGTGCTCTTTGAAAGCGGCCGACATTCGGCGATCTTCACCATGTCACCGGTTTTTGCCCCGACACAGGGGGGGTTGTGGGCATGGAGTTTCGAGCTGCGCTTCTCGTACCGTTTGTATTTCCGGACATAGTGCAGGTAATTCCGTGCAACTACGACCGTTCCCATCATGCGATCGCTCACGACTTTACCGGTGATCACCTGGCCGCGCACCGGTAAAGTGCCGTGAAACGGACAATTAACGTCCTTGCACTCCGTTATCGGAGCCTGGACGTTCAATCCAATGTTTTGTGCCATTATGGTATCCTCTTCTTTTCGTGCAGGTTGATCCTTTTTTCAGGAGCCAGTACCAGTACGGATCCATCTATCTCCACAAGTTCGCTGCTGGGGAGAGAGACCCGGAATACATTGTGCATCTTTGCGACGCGCTTTATTCCTTGCGGGGTCTCGATAACCAGCATATTCCTTGTTTCATCGATGATGCGACCGGACAGTCCTCTCTGTGCCGGATTTGCGGCTCCCGATACCAGAACATCGAGGCCAATCAATTCGTGGCGCAGGACGTTCCGGGAAGAGATCATGCAGTTCTCCTGCGGTTCTGCTCGGTCATCATACGGGCAATGGTTCTCCTGAGTTCTCCGATGTGACCAGGGTTCTCGGTCGCACCGCCGGCACTGACTTTCCCGTAGTGCTGGACAAGCTCCATCCGGAGTTTTTCCATCTGTTCCTTTAGTTCAACATCCGAGAGCTGCTGGACATCCTTTGCCCTGAATATTGCCATTTACTGGTCCTCCCCTAATGTTTCGTCGGGAAGTGCCGGTTCATCGGGGTCGAAATCACCGATAGCGGTAACGGGTGCATTGATTGCCGGGCGCTTCTTCTTCTCCTGTTCGATGACCGAAAAGTGGTCGGGCAGCTTTGCACCGGCGGGGACAAGCTTGACCTGCACGCCGATGACACCGAGTGTCTTGATTGCGACTGCATACCCTTTCTCAACGATCGTGTTGCTCGGTTCACCACAGTGCTTGATGTATCCTTCCGAGAATTTCTGGGTACGGGCACGTGCACCGGTCAGTTTCCCGGCAATAACGACTTCACAGCCGAGTGCACCGGAGTCCATGACGC
>JBAVWM010000045.1:0-6457 GCA_049697815.1 Methanoregula sp.
GAGAGATCCGATGCAGGTTTTTGATTCCGGGGAAAACATATTTTTCCAGCCAAGCTGGTATCCCCCTCTTGCGCCAACGAGTCCCCCCGGGGGCGGGGTGCAATGTGATTTTAGGTTATTGATTTTCATCTTTTCTTGTGCCTGTACTATGGTGCTATCGCTGTACAGGTAGATGGATGCCACAGCCGCGGGGGCATGCCTGCATGCCCCAAAGAGCGTCAGAATTATTCAACGGTTTTCTCATAAAAATTGAATAAAACAGGTGTGAGTAATGGATTGTTCATACTTCTGAATTATGTGCGATGAACGTTGCCGCCCCCGGCGGGGCGCCCCCGGGGCGGATCAGTGATCATACGCATAGGTGAAAACATCGCACTGCCCCGCCGTGCCCCCAAGGGGCCCTGAGGCGGGGAGCCCTCACAAAATTACCTTATGTTTAACGATTTTCATGGTTCCGGTGCGAACACGTTGTTCATGTCCGTTTCTCTATTGCAATGTTTTTACTACTCCCCGCGTGCAAGCCTGCATTCCGCTGCATACCTGCATGTGCGCGTCCCCCCGTGAGGTACTGCTCTTCTTCTGCCCATGACTATATCTTGATGTGCCGTCCGGATAAAGACTAAAGCATACATGGAAGGTGCAGTCCGGCTCTTTGCCGGTGAATTCAGCCAGTCGACCCTGACAGTACCGGGCGAGGACGAGAAGAGCGCTGCATGGGTGGTGACCCCCTCGGGTGCGTCCTGCCGTCAGGTATTCATTGCCGGGGCGCTGGTGGAAGTACAGGAACAGGGCGATGTGCTCTCGTTTCGGGTCGCCGATCCGACCGGAGGGTTTGACCTGGTCTGCGGCGGGAACCCCCTGGCACTCGCAGCATCGATACGGAAGATCCCGCTCCCATCCTTTGTCTCCGTATCCGGCCGTGCCCAGCTGTACCGGAGAGAGGGAAAAGCAGTCCCGACCATCCGCCCGGATCAGATCCATGTCATCGATCGCCGGGTCCGGGACCAGTGGATAATAACCACTGCACAGGCTACCCTTGCGCGGCTCGAGCTGATGCACCGTGCCCTGCAAGGGGCCTGCACCGACAGCAGGATCCTGCAGGCATGTTCGCATTATTCCCTGACGCTTAAGGATCTTGGCGAACTGGCGGCTCTGGTTGCCGGCGCTCTTGCCAGTGTCAGTCCCTCGCGGGAAACGGATAGTGCGGTACCGGTGGATCTCCGGGAAATGATTATGGAATATATCCGGACAAACGGCGGTCTCCGGGGCGTTGCTGTTGACGAGATCCTGAAAATGGCTCAGCTGCGGGCAGTTTCCCCCGAAGTCGTCCTTGCTGCTATCGAATCTCTGATTGTTGAGGATGAATGCTACCAGCCCCAGAAGGGATTTGTAAAACCGTTATGAACCTGGAATTTATCGGGGACGGCCCGGCACTGGTTGTTACGGGGGAAGAGCGCTCTCTCGTTGTTGCCGATCTCCATTTCGGTATCGAGGCAGACCTCGCAGTGCACGGGCTTCATTTCCGGAGCAGGAGCAAGGCCCGGCTGGAACGGCTGCTCGCAATCGTGGATCGTGTGGATCCGGACGGGCTCGTCCTGCTGGGGGATGTCAAGCACAGCATCCCGTCGATCACGCGCCAGGAATATTATGAACTGCCCCGCATCCTCGCGATGGTGCGGGACCGGGTTCCCCTCCGGGTATTCCCCGGCAATCACGATGTCGGTATTGAACGGTATCTCAAGACCCCTGAGATATGCCCCAAGGAAGGGGCTGTCATCGACGGGGCAGGGTACCTCCACGGCCACATGTACCCATCACCGGCACTTGCCGGCCATCTCATGATCGTCGGGCATCACCATCCCATCCTCTCGCTCCGGGACACGGTCGGCTGTGCCCTCCGGTCCCCTGCATACCTGCGGGCGGAGGTGGATACAAAAGCATTGGGAATGGCGGATGATGAAGAAGGTGCCACACCAACCCGCGTGCTTTTTATGCCAGCTTTCAATGAGATTGCCGGGTATGATATCATGCAGATAACAAGAAAACCGTTCTCTCCCCTCTCGCGGAACAGGGTTCCGGACACAACTGAGATCATCCTTGCCGATGGGACATACATCGGCCCCCTGCAGTCCGTGATATCCGATGAAAGCGATTGAGGGGCTGGACGTAAAGGTACAGGCCTGCATCAGGAAACGCGGGTTTACGCATCTTTCCGATGCCCAGAAGGAAGCGATCCCCCATATCCTCCGGGGGGACCATACTCTCCTGATCGCACCGACCGGTACCGGTAAAACGGAAAGCGCGATGTTTCCGGTATTCAATGCACTGCTCTCCATGCCGGCCGGCGGCGGGTTCAAGGCGCTGTACATCACGCCCCTGCGATCCCTGAACCGCGACATCCTTGCCCGGATGCAGTGGTGGTGCAGCGAGCTCGGCCTTACGGCGGGTGTCCGCCATGGTGACACGCCCATGGGCGAGCGGCGGAAACAGGCGCTCAGTCCCCCGGACCTCCTCATCACCACGCCCGAGACGGTGCAGGCGCTCTTCATGGGAAAACGGCTCCGTCAGCACCTTGCCCATGTGCGGTTCGTCATCATCGATGAAATCCACGAACTTGCCGGCAGCAAGCGGGGCGCCCAGCTGGCGGTTGCCCTTGAACGGCTCCATGTCTATGCCGGGGAGTTCCAGCGGATCGGGCTTTCCGCCACCGTCGGGAATCCCGAAGATATTGCGCGGTTCATGTGCGGGAAGCGGCCGTACTCCCTTGTGCAGGTGCCGGTTGCAAAGAACCTCCATATCGATGTCCGGTATGTCGGGGACGAGTTCAAACACCAGACCGAGGTGCTCTCCCGCATGCTTAAGCGGGAAGGCTCCACGCTCGTGTTTGTCAATACCCGCGTCACCGCAGAGGCACTGGGACATGCCCTCTTCGAGCGGGGCGACGTGGAAGTGCACCACGGGTCGCTCTCGAAGGAGGTGAGGATCGATGCCGAGGAACGGTTCAAGCGCGGGGAGATCCGCACCCTGATCTGCACCTCCTCCATGGAGCTGGGCATCGATATCGGGCGGGTGGATCACGTGATCCAGTTCGGTTCCCCCCGGGAGGTTGCCCGGCTCGTCCAGCGCGTGGGCCGTGCCGGCCACCAGCTGAACACGATCTCCCGCGGCACGATCCTTGCAACCGGTTTTGACGACCTGCTCGAATCGCTGGTTATTGCAAAAAAAGCGCGGGCAAACGAGCTCGAGGACGTTGTTGCCGAATATAACGAGGCGGACGTACTTGCTAACCAGATCGCCGCCATCGCGGTTGAATACGGTGAGATAGAGCGCGGGAATATCGTTGAGATCCTCTCCCGCACGTCCCTGTTTGGGGAACCGGGACCTCTCTTGGAGGACGTCTGCCGCCAGATGGAGGAGCACCGCCTCATCCGGCTTGATGGCAGCAGGATCATCACCACCGCACGGGCCCGTCGCTACCTTGCCGGCAACCTGTCCATGATCCACGATGAGCAAAAAGTCCCGGTCTTCGATATGGTCTCCCGGAGGACGGTCGGCACGCTGGACGAATCGTTCGTGGTCGGCTGGGTCCATACCGGGGCAGTCTTCATAACAAAAGGGCAGCTCTGGCGCGTGCTTGAGATTGCCGACGGGAGACTGACGGTTGAGCCGGCAAAGAAAGTGACCGGTGAACTTCCGTCATGGGATGGCGAGCAGATCCCGGTCCCGTTCTCCGTTGCCCGGGAAGCCGGCGGGATACGCAGGACGCGCAAACTCATGGATTATACCCAGGACCAGGACAGCGTGAGATATGCCGAAAAATTCCTGGCGGAGATGGATAAAAACCGGTCGCTGGTACCGACCGACCAGCTGATCACGCTGGAGAACATCGATGACGGGGTAGTGTGCAATGTCTGTGCCGGTCATAAGGCGAACGAGGCGCTGGGCCGCGTCCTCTCGGTCCTCATCTCCGCCCGGTACGGGACTACGGTCGGGCTCGAACTGGACGCGTACCGGATCCTGCTGCGGCTCCCGTTTGATATCCGTGCAGCGGATGTCCGGGATCTTCTCCTCTCGCTCGATCCCACCCATATGCCCGGCATTATCCGTCTCGCGCTGAAACGGACCGCACTCTTCAAGTGGAAACTGGTACAGATCGCAAAAAAGTTCGGCGCCATCGATCCCGATGCGGATTACGAGAAGATCAGCATCCACCGGCTCCTTGAGTTTTTCGACAATACCATCGTACAGCAGGAAGCCTACCGGGAACTCCTCACCGGGTACATGGATATCGACACCGCCTCGTCCATCGTGCGGCTGATTAAGGAGGGGGAGATCCGTATTGCACTGGGCCCGCATTCCCTGATCGGTGCCGGCGGGTTACTTTCGTCACGGGACCAGATCCCGCCGCCAACAGCGGATCAGGCAGTCCTTGCAATGCTCCGGCGCCGGCTTGACCAGGACGAGGTTCTCCTGTGCTGCATGAACTGCCGCACCTGGAAGAGCCGGACGGTCGTATCCCGCATCCCCGATCACCCGCAATGCCCAAAGTGCGGGGCACGCCTCATCGCAGCACTCAAACCCTATGAAGAAGAGTCCTATGCCGCGGTGAAAAAACCAGGGAAGACCGCGGAGGAGCGGGCAGTGGAGCAGCGGCTCATGAAAAATGCCAATATCGTCCTCTCCAGCGGGAAAAAGGCAGTCATCGCATTATCTGCCCGGGGCGTAGGACCGGAGAATGCATCGCGGATACTTGCAACACTGACCGATGGGGATGCATTCTACCGCGAGATATTAAAGGCGGAGCGGAGTTTTATCCGGACGCACCGGTACTGGGCGTGATTTTTTTCAAAGTTTTTCCACAACTCGTTTGAGTGATTCGTATATCAACCATGGATTGCGATGGCTCCCCGCCTCAGGGCCTCGCACGGTGGGGCAAATGACCGGTAATCCAACAAGAAGAGGAAATTGAACCGCCACGGGGGCGGCATGCATTGCAATAGAATTTGTAATTATCCATTCTTTTTGGGACAAAGAACAATCTTGACCGGACCTTGTCTAACGTTGAAATGAAAAAAGATCTGAAAAAAGCTGATAATAAAATCACATGATACTCTCGAGCTTCTGTTCGAGGAAATCAAGCCCTTTCTTGATATCTTCGAGGTTTTTCCCGCCCGTGAGAATGATCTTTCCTGAGGAGAAGAGGAGTGCAACGATCTTGGGGTCCTTGATCCGGTACACGAGACCCGGGAACTGCTCCGGTTCGTATTCAATATTCTCAAGGTTTAACGTGATAACAACCTTGTTGAGGTTGATGTATTTCCCGATATCATAGGAACAGACAATATTGGTAACAGCCACCTTGGGTTCCTTGAGGGTATTCACACCGGCCCCCTTGAGGGAATTGATGATGATCGCAAGGCCATCGGCGAGAGCTTTTTTGTCACGGATACCGGTCAGCACAACCTTACCGGAAGAAAAAATCAGCGAAGCAATTTTCGGATTCTCGATCCGGTACACTGCCCCCGGGAACCTCTTGGTATTGAGTTCGCAGCTCTTGATCTTGCTGGATACATCAGCAAGGTCTATGGAATCGGCAATAACTCCGGATGCTACGATGTTCTCAATTTTTAATGAAGCGTACTTCTTGTCTGCCATCCACTATACTATGCTGTGCCCCGTACCATAATACTAATGGACAACCTTTATGTCCCCCAGCAATTCCCGGTCCCCCGACGTTTTTCGCGTACCGACCCTCTCGCGGATTCCTCATGAATCAGCATGCTTACCGGTCTTTTCCCGGCACCATCAAACAAAACGAACTCCGGGCAGCTGCGCTAAAAAAAAATAGAGCGGCATCGGATAATCGCCCGCATTCTCTTTTTTGTGCCGTTTGCCCCGGCCAGGAAACAGTTCTCACCGGTTGTCATGGTGCTTATACAAATCGTAACACGTATTAAATGCACCACCAAATGGGTTTGTATGGTGCGTTTTTCTGTTACCATGGATGACAGCCTGACCGGGACGATCGATACATCGTGTGCCAAAAAGGAGATCTCGCGATCGGACTGGATCAGCGAGGCGTGCACTGCGCACCTTGCCAGGAGCAATGGAACCGGGGTGATTGGTGCAACGAGCCTTCCGTCGGCCGGGCCGGTCCTGGGTCCTGATCACCATAACATGCCGGACTATGAAGAGATGGAGCGGAACTTCCGGATTGATGTGCCTGAATACTTTAATTTTGGCCTCGATGTTATCGATGCGTGGGCAAACAAGGACCGGAACAAGCTTGCGATGATCTGGGTGAACCAGGAAGGCGAGGAGAAGAAGTTTACGTTCTGGGACCTGATGCGGCTCTCGAACCAGATCGTCAATATCATGATAAAGTACGGGGTCAACAAGGGCGACAAAGTCCTGATCATGCTGCCCCGGGTCCCGGAGTGGTGGACGTTCACCATCG
>JBAVWM010000046.1:0-24464 GCA_049697815.1 Methanoregula sp.
GCTCTACCGGATCCCAAAAGAGACCCGGAACCGGCGGATCACCGAGCTTCTCACGCTCGTCGAACTGAACGACCGCAGGGATGATATCGTCAAGACTTTCTCCGGCGGGATGCGGAGGCGCCTTGAGATTGCCCGTGGCCTTCTCCACCACCCCGCAGTCCTCTTTCTCGACGAACCCACGCTTGGCCTTGACCCGCAGACCCGCAACCATCTCTGGCAGTATATCGCCACGCTCGCACAAGAGAAAGGGATCACGATCATCCTCACGACCCATTACATGGAAGAAGCAGACCGGCTGTGCAACCGGATCGCCATCATCGACCATGGCAGGATCATCGCCATCGACACGCCGAAAAACCTCAAGGACGGCCTCGGCGGGGACCTCGTGACCATCGGGTCCCCCGATCCGGCAGCGGTTGCTGCAGCCCTCACGGAACCGTGGGTTGTTCGGGTGGAAACCCACAATGATGAAGTGATTGTCAGCCTGAAAAATGCCGACCAGCACGTGAGCAGTATTGTCACGCTCCTCAACGCCCGGCAGATCCCGATCACATCGGTTACCATCCACAAGCCTACGCTCGAGGATGTCTTCCTCTCCTTTACCGGCACGACCATCCGTGAAGAGGAGGCCGGCCAGAAGGAGAACATGCGCATGTACCAGAGAATGGGAAGGCACTAGACCATGGATATCATCTATACCATCTGGCTCCGGAACATGTTGCGGTTCATGCGGTCAAAGAGCCGCATCATTGGCAGTATCAGTATGCCGCTCTTCTTTTTACTCTTCCTTGGTTTCGGCCTGAACTCCGTAGTCCAGCTGCCGGAACTTGGCGGTAATTATATCGTATTCCTGGTCCCGGGGATGGTTGCGATGAGCGTTATGTTCACGTCAGTTTTCTCCGGCATCCAGATCATCTGGGACAAGCAGTTCGGCTTCCTGAAAGAAACCCTCGTTGCGCCGGTCTCGCGCCTGGAGATCATGCTGGGACAGACCGCCGGCGGGGCAACAACGGCGGTCCTCCAGGGGTTTATGATCCTTGTCCTCTCCCTGTTCATCGGGCTCCGGGTTTCAAGCGTGACCAGCTTTTTGATCGCATTCCTGTTCATGGTGCTGATCGGCATTTCGTTCACTGCCTTTGGCATTGCCATTGCATCAAGGATGGAGGATATGACCGGGTTCCAGCTGATCATGAACTTTGTTATCTTCCCGATTTTCGGATTGTCAGGCGCACTGTTCCCTATCAGCTCGTTGCCCTCATGGATCGTGCCGTTGACCCTTCTCGACCCCCTGACTTATGGTGTGGAAGGGATCCGGTATGGCCTGACCGGGGTGTACCAGATCAACCCGTTAGTCTGTTTTGCCGTTATTGGATGTTTTAGTCTTGCAATGACGATCATCGGGGCATTCCTGTTCAGAAAGATCAAGCTATAACGGGGTCGTGGACACCGGGGTTCCATCCATGAGGGGCGGGTTATAAGAACAGATAAGGTTTCTCCACCGGTATCAACAGATGGACTATTACCGGGAGATTTTGTTCATGGTTTATATGCGGGCACCGGCCTGCACGCAACGGTTAAATCCCCGCAGCAAGATGCTTCAACCGGGAAATGACCCGGGATAGGTTTTGATGGCACCGGAAGCTGGCAACGGGGATGAGGCTGAAGACTGTTTCCGCGAAGGTACAGCGCTGTTCACTGAGGGGCGGTATCCCGAAGCGATCCGGGCTTTTGAGAAGGCGCTCGAGGCCCGACCCCGTGATGCCCGGTTTCTTACCGGTCTTGCAGCCGCTGTCGACCGGCTTGGTTTCTTTTCTCATGCCCTCAGTCTTGCCGGGCAGGCAACGACTGCAGCACCGTTTTCGCCGGATGCCTGGTTCCTCCGGGGCCTTGCCCTCTATCGGAAGGGAGACTATACCGCCGCAGAAGATGCCTTATACCAGGCCGTTGCCCTCGTCCCGGACCATACCGAAGCCTGGTTCTTTCTCGGGAACTGCTATTACCTCTCAGGAGAGGTTGAAAAATCCCTTGCGTGTTTCGATCGGCTCCTCTCGATTTCAGGCCGGTACCCGAAAGCCCTGTACAATAAAGGGGTCTCCCTTGCAGACATCGGAAGGTACGAGGAGGCTGTGGAGTCGTACCGGGCCTGCATTGACATGAGCCCTGGCGTTGCCGTAGTCCTCACCAACCTTGGTGTTGCACTTGTGGGTCTCGGAAAGCCGGAAGAGGCGATCCGTTCGTTCGATGAAGCGCTGGCAATCGATCCACGCGACCCGCTGACCTGGCACAACAAGGGACTGGCACTGGCAAAACTCGGCAGGGAAGAGGAGGCCATGCATTGTTTTTCAAAGTACCGCGACCTGACCGGAGACCATCAGCCACCAACTGTCAACCCGCTGCCCTTCCGGTGAGCCGCACGGCATACCGGATGCACCTGCCTGTTACACCGGCAGGTATTTTTTTGGGAGGCGCCAGGACCAGTCAGTCACAGACCCTGTCCCAGAAAACCGTCAGTACCTTCCAGATCTTTTCTTTTAACAGGAGTGTCCGATCGTTCATATCATTCTTCGCACGGGTGGACGAAGGGGCCGGTTCATACAGTGCCCGGTTTATCTCGATCTGGATCCAGGGGACTCCTTTATGCCAGTAATGCGCGTTCGAAATAAACCCACCGGAGAACGGATTGTTGATCGCAACTTCCTTGTCGAGCGAGAACTCTTCTTTGAAAATACCGGCAAGGGTACTCATCCATTCCTCGTTGCACGTGGCAACACTCCCCTTTTTTGCTCTTCCATGCCGGTCGCCGTTGTTCCCCAGACAGATGAGGGGACGTGCCTTCCCGGCATCTTTCTGGCTTTTTGATCCGTACGGGAGCATGGAATGGCAGTCGAATGCTACCCTGACCCGGTGCCGATCGATGAGCTCATCGATCTGCTGGTGAAACGGAAAGTACCAGGTCATGAGCAGGCGGTGGATGAGATGCATATCCGGCACCAGCCCGGAACGGTAGACTTCCTTCCCATCTATGGTCTGTAATTTGATGATCCCGTCAGGATCGCGCAGGGGAAGCGGCAACGGGGGACGGTTGAGATCGACGACCATGCGGGAAACGGAAGTATCGATGTAAGCCGCGACCCGATCCTGGTACCCGAAGACAACACGGGTACAGGGATCGCAATAATACCGGAGGTCCTCGTCTCCAAGAAGCAGCAGCGGGCGGACAGGATCGGGAACTTCTGTCCCGCCATGAGGAACGGATATTAAGAACGGGTAGCGTTTTTTCACCGGTATCAGCACGTGGACATAGGACGGGAGCATTTGTTAATTTTTGGGTGCAGATATCAGCACCGTGATGCAGGTGTCAGAACGATGCCCCGCGGAAACCTGCCAGCTCACGACAGGAACTTTTTATCATTTCCGGCAGGGATATACAATTTATTGAACCTAAAAAAAATGTACCGGATTTTATCAAAAATTCCCTTTCAAACATTTTCCGGTATTTTTTCCCGCAGTGGTTTTATTGATAAAAAATTCTGCTCTTGAGGAATCATGCAGGAAACTCTGACGTTCTCGGGGGCTTTGCCCCGCCGGGGCATCTCCCATTGCAATCACGACGTATGAGCTGCAACCTGCCCCGGGTCATCGTAGTGCGCCCTGCCCCAATGAGGGACAGGTGGTGCAGGGGGGGGACATTATTCCACAAAAAATGTTTTCTCCAGAGCAACAAACCCAAAACCTGGTGAAGGAACGATTGCCTCCGGAAGACCCGGTTTGTGGTCATCATCTCTCCCGGGACATCCCGGTGAACCGTTTGACATTCTTTTTAATAATCTACAGGAATAATCGTAATGCATGGAACGTTCAGCAACAATCTTCATTGCACTCAGCATTTTCCTCATCATGGGGGTATCCATGACGGGCTGTTCGGACAACCCGGATTCGGCTGCTTCGGGCAGCACATCGGACACTGTCGCCGCTACGACAACGACCGGCCCGCTGTTCACTACCGGCGACATCGTCCGGAGTGCAACCGGCAGCGAGTCTCCTGCATGGCTGGTGCTCAGTTACGATCCCGCAGGCGATTCCTACACCCGGGCACTCATCTACAAGAACACTGACGGGACATGGGGATACCGCGTAAACTCCAAGACGGACACGTCACAGAGGGTGATGATGGAAAAGGTGTTCACGGTGAAGATCACGCACGTCACGGTTGCATCGGTGCCGACCGCGGCGCCGACCACCGTAACCACGGTAGTGACCGCGACAAGAACAAAGACCATAACAGCTGCTGCAACGACAACGACAATATCTCCAGCCCGGCCCTCGATCAAGGCGATGAATCCCGATCAAGGGTATGCAGGTGGAACCGTGTCAACGGAAATTACGGGATCGAATTTCGTGTCCAACCTGACCGCCAGGCTGCGCCATTCGGGGGAGGACAGTATTACGGCAACAAAGGTCAAGTATTACTCGTCTTCGAGTGTAACCTGCACCTTCGATCTTCCCAACACTACAAAGGTCGGAACCTGGGATATTGTGGTCATCAATCCCAACGGACTATCAGGAGATTTAACGAATTACTTCACGGTACGCGGGAATAAGACCGCGGAATGACTGTGACCGGTGCGGGATGCTTTTTTCGCCATACATTACCCGGCCCCCGCCACAGCGGCCCGGGCTCACCCGGGCCCAAAAGCCAAAGCTGAGACTGGTGCAGATTCCATTTTTCACTCTGGAGAAAACCTTTTTTTTTCGAACATGAACCCCCCCCACATCCGCCACCAGTCTCCCGTTGGGGGGTGGGGCGCATGAGAAGGAAATGGATTGGGTCAGCGGGAGATGTGTGATTTTTCTTAAAGGTAATACGCACTAACCCATTTTTGAGATGCCCGGCGGCGGGGGCATGCTTGCATGCCCCCAAGAGTTTTTCATGGCCTTCGGGCCACACGCCCAAGGTTACTCCCCATCCCGCGTCCCGTATCCTCTATTATCTCCCTACGAGCTCGCCGGCTTCACGGTTGTCCTGTCGATGAAGGATGCATAGTTCCGGTAGAACCAGCGTTTCACGAGTTCAACAATAGCAATATAGCCGATCACCAGGCCGGCCAGTACCGCAAAAAACGAAAGCGGCGGCTGGACAAACCCGAAGAGGCTGCCGATCATCGTGAAGGGCAGGACACAGGCAATTGCCACGACCATGACCGTGCTGAAGGCAAGGAGCCGGCTCGGCCGGCTTGTATAAAACGGCACGACCCGTGTCCGGATCACAAATATCACGAGTGTCTGGGTGCAGATCGACTCCATGAACCACGCAGTCTGGAAGAGCGAGGCATCGGCACTGAAAATTACAAGCAGGACAAAGAACGTGATGAAGTCAAACAGCGAGCTGATGGGGCCGAAGACCAGGATAAATTTTTTTATAAACTCAATATCCCACTTTTTCGGGGTACTGATGTAGGATTCATCGACATTATCGGTCGGGATGGCAGACTCCGAGACATCGTAGAGGAGGTTGTTTAAGAGGATCTGGATCGGGAGCATGGGGAGGAATTTTAAAAAGAGCGAGGCACCGGCCACTGAGAACATGTTCCCGAAATTGGAACTCGTCCCCATGAGGATATATTTCATGGTATTCCCGAAGGTCCGCCTGCCTTCGAGTACGCCGTCATTGAGGATCCGAAGGTCGTTTTCCAGCAGGATGATATCGGAGGACTCCTTTGCAATGTCAACGGCATTTTCCACTGAGATCCCGACATCGGCCTCGCGGAGGGAGGGAGCATCGTTGATACCGTCACCCATGTACCCGACCACGTGGCCGTTGTGCCGGAGGGCAATCAGTATCCGGTTCTTCTGGACCGGGGTCATGCGGGAGAAGACAGTCACATCCTCGACCACCCGCGACAAGGTGCTGTCGTCCATATGCTCGATCTCGGCACCGCTCACGGTACCCTTGACCGCAAGCCCGATCAGTTCGCAGGTCTTTTTAGCTACCTGTTCGTTGTCGCCGGTCAGGATCTTCAGTTCGAGACCGGACCGGGCCAGCATCAGGACCGAATCACGGGCGCTCTCCTTGGGAGGGTCGATAAAGGTGACCAGCCCGGCAAGGACCATATCTTTTTCATCGTCAGGAGAAAACCGGGTCTGGTCTGCTGGCAGGGACCGGTAACAGACCGCAAGCGTCCTGAACCCCTGCTCACTCTGTGCCTCGTAGATCCTGTTGATGTTTTCTTTGACAGATTCCGTGAGAGGCTCCGGCTTACCCCCCCGGTCCCGCTGTGAACAAACTTGGAGCACCTCTTCGGGAGCACCTTTTGCCACAAGGAGATGACCGGCACCGGTGGAGACGATAACCGAAACCCGTCTCCGCTGGAAATCAAAGGGGATCTCGTCGATCTTCCGGTAGCTGTCGATATCGATATCGCGGAACCTGAGAATGGCCTCGTCAAGGGGGCTTTTAAGGCCGGCATCAAAGAAGCTGTTGATGTACGAGTAGAGCAGGACATTTTCGCTGTCGTTTCCTTCCGTATCGAGGTGCCGGACAAGGGTGATCTGGTTCTCGGTCAGGGTGCCGGTCTTGTCGGTGCAGAGAATATCCATGCTGCCGAAGTTCTGGATCGATTCGGGATGCTTGACAATCGCACCTTTTTCCGACATGGCAATCGAGCCCTTGGACAGGTTGAGGGAGAGGATCATCGGGAGCAGTTCCGGGGTCATGCCCACGGCAAGCGCAACCGCAAAGAGGAGGGAATCGAGGACGCCATGCCGGAAGAGCGCATTGATAAAAAATACGAAAATTACGAGGAAGAAAATGATCTTCGACATTAAGTAACTGAACTGTTTTAACCCCCGTTCAAATTCGGTCTCGGGCGGACGGTCGGAGAGCGTTTTTGCCACGTGACCGAACTCGGTTGCCATGCCGGTGCGGGTGACCAGGGCGGTTGCCGTGCCGCTGACAACCGATGTGCCAAGGAAGAGGTAGTTTCCCGCTTCGGCAAGGGGTTTTGCCGGGTCTTCACGGCCGGCGGTCTTTCCTACCGGGAACGGTTCGCCGGTCAGGGCAGACTGGTTAACGTAAAAATCCCTTTCGTCCAGAACACGGGCATCGGCAGGGACGATATCCCCGGCAGCGAGGAAGACCACGTCACCGGGAACCAGATCCGTAACGGGTACAACGATCTGCAATCCGTCCCGGAAAACGGTTGCTTTCGAGACGAGTTTCTGCTTTAACAGCTCAGCAGCATTTCCTGCCTTGTATTCCTGGAAGAAGTTTAAGGTAACGCTTGCAATGACGATAATAACGATAATCACCGCGTTGGTGATTTCCCCTACGAACAATGATATCGCAGCAGCGATGAGCAGGATAATCACGAGCAGATCTTTGAAATGGCCAAGGTACTGGAAAATGAGCGGGGATTTCCGGATGCGGGAGATGTCGTTATGGCCGAAGCGGACAAGGCCGGCCTGTGCCTGCACCGAGGTCAGCCCTCCCGGGCTGCTGCCGAGGAGGAGGAAGAGGTCGTCCTCAGAAAGGGTATGAAATGGTTGCGGTGTTTCCTGGTGTTCCGGTTGCAGGGGGTGAGTCATCGTTTCCGTCCCAAAGAGATCTTTTCAGCCGTAAACTGTTTGCACGTGCGTCTTCATGATGACTTCGATCGGCAATTCGTACCCGGGGGACGACCGGGCAAAAGTCTTTTCCTTATCCCCCGGTACAGGGACTCCCTGCAGGAATTTCACGGTCGGCCGGTCCTGAAAAATGGATTTTATTACTGCACGATGATCGTACCTTTCATCGACGGGTGGATCGAGCAGTGATACGTGTACGTCCCCGGCTGGGCAAAGGTAAATGTGTAGGATGCACCTGGTGAGAGTGAATCGGATGAGAACGGGGCAGGAGAGCCGGTGTCGGAGACAACAGTATGGGGGACCCCATCGTTGTTCACCCATATAACCGCTGTACCGGTTTTAACCGTCAGGCCGGAAGGATCGAACGCGAAATTTTTAATCGTGATGGTATTTCCACCTCCGGATGAGGCTGATAGCGTTGCAGATGTTGCCGTATTCGGGCTTGAAGAGCAGCCGGCAGCCATGCAGGCAAGGATCAGGATAGCTGTACATACTATGCTGAGTTCGAGGCGCGAATGTTCAGGCATAATTTCATAAGGAAGGTTCAGGTTAAAAAGGTAGTACCCGGTACCAATCAGCGACCTGCCATACGTGCAAATCCTGAGAGGTCTGAAACCCTATAAGTAGTTGCAAAAGCAATGAACTGCCGGAGACTGAAATATGGACAGGAAGAAAGCTATCGGGCTGTGTCTCTGCGGGATGTGCCCGAGTTTTATCGACTGCAGGGAAGAGATCGCGTACTGCCTTGCCGAACAGGGGATAAGCGGCTGCATTAAAAAGGAACAGGGGTGTCTCTGCCCGGGATGCCCCGTACAGGAAGAGGAGAATTTCCAGCATGTCTATTACTGCATCCGGGGAAGCGAACGTGACCAGTCCCGTTCCCGGTAATGCATGGAAGTGTGCTGTCTGCGGCTACATTGCCCGGGGGAAGAACCCTCCCGGGGAATGCCCCCAGTGTGCCGGCACCGGCAGGGAATTTATTGTAGTGACCGAAAAAAAGACGCTCCGCTATGATGGGGAACCGTTCGACGTGCTGTTGATCAACGGCAGCAACCACCGGGCCAATAATACCGGCTACCTGGCAGACCTTGCAGAGGAGATCCTGCGGGAGAAGAAAGTGAGCTACCGGCGGTATAATATCAACGAGTATGCCATCAACCATTGCTGGTGCTGTTACAGCATGCGGGACAATGCCTGCCGCTACCCGTGCAGGGACCAGCTCGATGACATGCCCGCGTTCCACGAGATGGTGATTGCGTCGAAAGCAGTCATCATTGCATCGCCAATAAACTGGAACAACATGTCGGCCCGGCTCAAGGACTTTCTCGACCGGCTGAACTGCATCCAGAACCTCTATTTGTTGAAAAAGCCCGGCCTCACAGAAGCAAAGGTCGTGGGTATTGCGGTCTCGGGGCATGAAGACGGGGCCACCAAGACAGCGATGGACATTTTTTTGTATTTCCAGCAGATGGGGTACCTCCTGGCGCCGTTTGGCATCGCCTACCGCGTGCATGGAGCGCAGTTCAACACGATCACGGATACGGAATTCTTAAAGTCCGACCCGCTCGTGGTCCAGAAAGTCAAAGGGATGGCAACCAATGTCGTGGAAATGATGCAGCTTGACAGTGAGGAAAAACTGAAAGGAAAACTGGTGCCTGTCTGCGAATAAGCCAGGCCCGGATGGATAACCGGGAAGTCCCCCTTTTTCCCCCGTGTTGCAGAGAACCAGGATCGCCCGGACTGAAAGAAGATACGTTCCCCCTCTCTGATGTGCCCCGCAGGATGAGGGGATTCTGACCGGCAATACCCGGACCACCACCTTTATTATTAGGTAAAACCTAACTAACAAAAGATCGGAGTATGATGGAGAGAGACGAGCATCTGCTGGAAGTGCTTGAACACCTGCTCTTGATGAAAAACGAATGCTCCTGTTCTATCTTCTCCGAATGCGGGCTTTCGGATATGACGATAAAACAGATCGCGTACCTGAAAGCCATCGATCAACAGGGAGATGTCACCTTCAGCAGGCTTGCCGAGATCACGAAAAACTCAAAACCTACGATCACCGAGATGGTCAACAGGTTTGTCCGGATGGAGTGCGTGTACCGGGAACCCAGCCGCGATGACAGGAGGATCCTGTACATCCGCCTGACCGATAAAGGGAAAAAAATCGCACAGGCCGAAGAGGCTGCGCTGTGCCGGGTGATTGAACGAATGATCGACTCGCTGGATAAACACGAGCTGGATCTCCTTATAGAGATTCTGCAGAAGGTCAGGTAATTTTTTTCGCCTGCACTTTAGTTAGGTAAATTCGAACTAAATGAATGAGGAAATCATGCAATCAAAAAAAACTGATGGGACATCAGAAAAGATAGTCATACCGCTCTTTGAGATTGTCGTTTACCCGGAGAGCCGGACAAAATTCCAGGTTGACCGGGCAACCGGTGAGCTGCTGCTGGAAGTGATGAAAGAGGAAAAAAATGCACACGCTATCGGCCTCACGGTGAAAAGCGGCACCCGGCCCCAGGAACTGACCGGTGAATCGCTCTATAAAACAGGCAACCTGTTCCATATTTCGTACGTGCAGCCGGCCGATGACGGATATGTGATCTGCGCACAGGTCACCCAGCGGGTGAAGGTCGTCTCTACGAGCGAAAAAGACGGGCGGCTCTATGCTGCATACGAGCCGGTCCCGGATACTATGGACCTTGAAGACGATCTGAAGGTGCGGATCCTCGCGGACATCAAACTCACCATCCACGAGATGAGCAGTCGCTTCACGGGCTCCGAACAGTTCACCGAGCCGATTGACCGGATGGACTCCGTCGACCAGCTTATGGGGTTCGTCATGCCCTTCCTGCCGGTCCACCTTGCCGAGAAACAGGCGCTCCTTGAGATCGTCTCGGTTAAGGAACGATATATCACGTTTCTCGAGCTCCTCATGAAGGCAAAAGAGAAGATCAGCATCCGGATCGAGATGGCAAAAAAAGTCACCTACCGGGTGAGCAAATCGAACCGCGAGGCAATGCTGCGGGAGCAGCTTAAGGCAATCCAGGAAGAGCTGGGTGAGACCGATGGCACTGCGGGTGAAGGCGGATACCGGGAACGGGTTGAGAACTCGAAGATGCCGGACGAGGTGCGCAAAAAGGCACTTGCGGAGGTAAAGAAACTCGAGACCGGTGGCAGCCAGAACCATGAAAGTTCCGTGATCCGGAACTACCTCGACCTCCTGCTCGACCTCCCGTGGGAAACCGAGGAGAAGAAGAGCATCGATATTTCCGAAGCACGCCGCGTGCTCGAAAGCCATCACAACGGTCTCGAGAAGGTCAAGGAACGGATCATCCAGCACCTCGCGGTCATGAAGCTGAAGCAGGAAAAGCAGGGATCGATCCTCCTCTTTGCCGGGCCGCCCGGTACTGGCAAGACGAGCCTCGGGAAAAGCATCGCGGAAGCCCTCGGGCGGAAGTACATCCGGATCAGCCTTGGCGGCGTCCGGGACGAGGCCGAGATCCGGGGGCACCGGCGAACCTATGTCGGGGCCCTGCCCGGAAGGATTATCCAGGGCATCCGGAAAGCCGGCAAAAAGAACCCGGTCTTCATCCTTGATGAGATCGACAAGCTGGCGACGTCGTACGCGGGTGACCCGGCGAGTGCGCTCCTCGAGGTCCTCGACCCGGAGCAGAACAACACCTTCTCGGACCACTATCTCGAAGTCCCGTACGACCTGTCCGATGTGCTGTTCATCGCCACCGCCAATTCCCTTGCAACGATCCCGGCCCCGCTGCTCGACCGGATGGAGCTGATCGAGATTTCGGGTTATACGAAGAACGAGAAATTCGCCATAGCAAAGGAGCACCTGGTTCCTGAGATCCTCAAAGAGCACGGTCTCGATGCGGACAAGATCCGTTTCGAGGACGAGGCCCTGAAAGTAATTATCGAGAAATATACCCGCGAGGCAGGCGTCCGGTGGCTCAAGAAACAGCTCGCGAAGGCCGCACGGCATGTATCCGAGAAGATTGTCTCCGGCACCGCTGAGTTACCGTTCGTGGTGACACCGGATAAACTCGATGGAATTTTAGGAAAAGAGCGGATCCGACAGGAGGTGGCACGCAAGGAACCGGTTTCCGGCGTTGTCACCGGCCTCGCGTGGACCCCGGTCGGCGGGGAGATCCTGTTCATTGAAGGAACATTCATGCCCGGTACCGGCAAGCTTACCCTCACCGGCCAGCTCGGGGACGTGATGAAGGAATCGGCAACGATCTCGCTTTCCCTCATACGTTCCCGGCTTGCAAATGCGGAGAGCGGCTTTAACTTCATGACAAGCGACATCCACGTTCATGTGCCCTCCGGGGCAACGCCCAAGGACGGGCCGTCGGCTGGTGTGACCCTCTTTACCGCCCTCGCATCCTTAATCACCGGGAAGACCGCTGACCCGGACCTTGCCATGACCGGCGAGATCACCCTGAGCGGCGCTGTCCTGCCGGTCGGGGGGATTAAGGAGAAGATCCTTGCCGCACACCGCGCGGGGATCAAAAAGATCATCCTGCCCATAGAGAACGAGCGGGACCTGCAGGACGTGCCTGCGGACGTCCGTAGCGAACTGGTATTCGTGCCGGTGGAGACCGTTGAGGAAGTACTGAAAGAGGCGCTCGGTATCGTGATGCCCCGGCCTCTGGTGCTGCACGCAGGTAACAGCGTTATACCGGCACAGAACATCTGAAGCGTCCGGCAAACTCCTCTTGCGGGGTCCGTTCATAAAAACGGATACCCGTTTTTTGCCGGCAGGGCCGTAATCCCTCTCCTGGATCACGGATTCAAAAAAGGTATTGCTTAATAGTCATCAGCATCAAGCACTCTGCACAGAACAGGTGTTTCGTCATGAAAAGAGGGGGATGTACCCGGGGTGTCCGAGGATATGCTGCTGAATCTCCGACGGGGGCATGCCCATTGCCGGGAGGGGACCGGCTATGAGGTGGCGAACGGGCACCAGGAGCGAGAATGTCGAGGACCGGAGGGGGATCCCGGGCGGATCTGCTGGCGGTATCGGCGCGATTGGGATTGTGATCGTTGTCATCCTTGCACTTGTCATGGGGGTCGACCCGACCCAGTTCCTCCAGGGAACCGATCTGTCTGCAGGCTCACCGGTGCCGCAATCCCCGCTGACTCAGGAGCAGCAGGACCTGCTTGCGGACAATGCCTCTTTGGTGCTTGGCGATACGGAGAAGACATGGGCGGTGATCTTTGAGGACCAGCATCTGGGAAAAACGTACACAAAACCCACGCTTGTCCTGTTCACCGGGAGCGTGGACTCGGCCTGCGGCTATGCCAGTGCCGCCGTCGGGCCGTTCTACTGCCCCGGCGACCAGAAGGTATACCTTGACCTCGACTTCTTCTATGAACTCGAGAAGAACTACGGGGCACCCGGCGACTTTGCCCAGGCGTACGTGATCACCCACGAGATCGGCCACCATGTCCAGACCCTTCTCGGTACAACGCAGTATGTGAATACCAGGAGCAGTCAGGTGAGCGAGGCGGAGGCAAACAAGCTCTCGGTAGCACTCGAACTGCAGGCCGACTGTTATTCTGGTGTATGGGCCAATCGTGCCCAGTACCAGGACCTTGTCCTTGAGAAGGGCGACCTTGAGGAGGCTTTGTCCGCCGCGAACGCCATTGGCGATGATACCCTCCAGAAGCAGGCGCAGGGATATGTTGTGCCCGACTCCTTCACGCACGGTACGTCTGCCGAGCGCGTGCAGTGGTTCCGCAAGGGCATGGACTCCGGCCAGGTCTCGGCCTGTGCAAGTCCTCTGCTCCCTGCGGTTGCATAATGTACCGAAAGCGGGTTACGGTTGACAGGCCCTCCGGGGACTCCCACGGACCACTCCTTTTTTTTCTTCTGAAAATTACACCCGTGAACCGGAGGACCGGTCATGGACCGGGAGTGAAAACGGGATAAACGATCCCGCTTCCTCTAAAGAGGGAACGATCACCGTTTTCCGGAGAGGGACCCGAGAACGCCCCGGATAAGAGCCCTCCCCAGTTGAGTACCGACAGAGCGGGCAGCACTGGTAGCGGCAGACCCGAGAACATCACCAGTATCCTTCTGGGATGCTCGGGAAGCAGGCTTCCGGGTCTCCCCGGATGGTTTCGGGGCAGGACTCCGGGGGGTGGCGGCAATGACGGCATCTGCCCGCTTTTTTAATATTTCGTAGGCTGACTCCCGGTCGACCGTCTGGGCATAGGCTGTACAGAGCGGGGATGTGGTTATTATCTGAGCCCGCTCTTCGGGGGCCAGCGGTGCAAACCTGCTGTGCGGCGGGTACATAAACGCACGTTCCACGACAGCAGGGCTCCCCTTTTCATCGAGCAATGAGATGAGGACTTCCCCGATCTGGAGCTCCGTCATCACGGCTGCCGTATCGAACGCCGGGTTCGGCCGCAGGGTCCCGGCTGCTCCTTTCACATCCTTTGCGTCCTTTGGCGTAAAGGCCCGGAGGGCGTGGTGGACCCGGTTCCCCAGCTGCCCGAGAACCGGGTCGGGGAGGTCGAGCGGGTTCTGCGTTACAAAGTAGACCCCGATACCCTTCGACCGGATCAGCCTGACCACCTGCACGATCTTTTCTTCAAGCATTTTCGGGGTATCAGCAAAGAGCAGGTGCGCTTCGTCAAAGAAGAAGACCAGTTTCGGCTTTTGGACGTCCCCTGCTTCAGGGAATTTTTCAAAGAGTTCGGAGAGCAGCCAGAGGAGGAACGTTGCATAGATCTTCGGGGACTGCATCAGGCTATCGGCTGCAAGGATATTGATCATGCCGCGTCCCGCTGCATCGGTCCTGACAAAATCAAGGACGTTGAAGGCCGGCTCCCCAAAGAGGTGGTCTCCCCCCTGCTGTTCAAGGGCCAGCAGGCTCCGCTGGATGGAGCCGATGCTGGCGGGGGAAATGTTCCCGTACTGGCTTTTTAACTCTTTTGCATGCTCGCTGCAGTACTGGGCCATGGCTTTTAAGTCTTTTAAGTCGAGAAGCAGCAGGCCCTGGTCATCAGCGATCTTGAAGAGAATGGTCAGCACGTCAGTCTGGATATCGTTGAGGTCCAGGATCCGGGCAAGAAGGAGCGGGCCCATCTCCGAAACGGTTGTCCTGACCGGGTGCCCGGACTGCCCGTATGCATCCCAGAACGTGACCGGGTAACCTTCAGGTTGTATCCCGGAAATCCCGAGCTGCTGCGCCCGTTCGAGCACCCGGGGATTGTCCCCGCCGGCCTTTGCGATGCCGGACAGGTCTCCCTTGATATCGGCGAGAAAGACCGGGACCCCGATGGCACTGAAATTTTCTGCAAGAACGCGCAGCGTGGTGGTCTTCCCGGTCCCGGTTGCACCAGCAATCAGGCCGTGACGGTTTGCCATTGCGGGCAGCATCGTAACAACATGCGCCCCTTTTGCAACAGGAAAAGGTTCAACAGTATCCGGCATGTAAATCCCAGGTACTATTCCTGCCTGATCAGATATTGATTGCCCGGTCATGGGCAACTGCGTTGTACCGAAATAAAATAAAAAAAAGGGAACTTCTGCCGGTTCCCTGGAGGTCTCCGGCACGGATAACGAATAATTTATGCAATGAAAGGCAATTCCCTTGGAGGAACCATGAGAAAAACTTCCGATCTGGTAAACGAGATGCTCAAAGAAGCAAAAAGTGCCTGGCTTGTCGCAATTGCGGTCGGGTTTGAACAGGAGACCCAATTCGTCTTCAGCTCCGGGAGACAGCCGCTGGGAGAACTGAACCAGCTGGTGCAGAAAGGCGGGTCTCCCATAGGGCTGCTGCGGTTTGAGCGCGAAAATTCGCACATACAGGGATCCTTCCGCCCGTTCGAAGAATACGCAAACGATGAATGGGCAAAAAAATACCTTGCCGGCCTTCTGGATAATACCGGGGAGATCGTCGGTTTAAGCCAGCACCAGAGTCTTCCTACTGCTTACTAATCAGGCACTGCGTGACACCGGAAGTTGAACTCGATTTTAAGGTTTTAACGGACCGGGTATATCCTGTTTTTTTTTAATTTGCCGGCACTATGCACCACGGTCACCGGAAGAACCGGATTAGCAGCAGGCACGGGACGGTCTGTATGCTGAACACGATTATCGGTGCACATTACTACGGAAAAGGAGATCCGCCATCTGTAAAAGAATTGATCATTTCCTGGCCAACCGGGGATAATAACGCCAGGATATCCAAGTGGAGCTGACGGGAGAGCTGGCAAAAAAACAGGATACGATCACGTGCATTTTCCCTGGACCCCCGGTCAGGTGCACCGCACCCATTCATCATTTCTATTGACAAAAATATATGTTATCCTTTTCAGGCGTTTCGGGAACTCTCTTCGAGATCAACAATCCAGCTGGCAACAGCCCGGAGCACGGTCATGGTCTTCTCGGTTTTATGAAGAATTCCGGTTTGTGTGTAGATCCCGTCATTATCCTGCGAGATCAGTTCACTGATCACCCAGACGCCGAATTGATCGGTTTTCACGGAGAGACCATCGGAGAATCCCGGACAATTAATGCATAATTCACCGGATTCGTAATCAACGTCAATGTTCAGATCGCGGTCTTCCTTCAGCACCATGTCCTTCAGATACACCGACAGATCGTGCGTCGTCAGGATCGTTTCAATATCTTCTGGTCGTAACATAGGTCAATCCTCTTTTTGCCCACCGGAGTGGTATTCTTCGTTCGCTCCCCTTTGAGATCCAGAAAAGGAGAAATAGTTCCGTCACCAGTCATTGCGGGCCCGCTCTCCCGGAGCGAAGAGCACGTTATCAGGATTTCCCGGTCTTCGTCATCTTCTTGGATGGCCTGATGGTCGAGGGGGGATTGGTATGGGCCGGCAGCTCATCGCCATGGGGGTGGGAATGTGAATCATGCCGGGGAGAAAGCGCCGGTTTTGCCTGCGGGTGGTGGGATGCGTGAGGATACGGGTGATCCATGGGATGGTGCTGTTTCCCCTCATCATTGCGTTGCTTGTCCTGGCCGGCATGTGACCAGAGATGCAACTGCGGGTCACGGGGGTGTTTTTTGGGTTCGTGTCGTGGTGACATAAGCAATACTCCCGCTGCCTGTTGATAAAGGAATGCATGAAAACGGGGGGTGAAGTGAATATACGGGATTGTGTGTGAGGCGCCGATTCATAGCAGGTCGCAGCGGCCTGTTTGTATTCCGGGTTCCTTCTTCGCCGGTTCATAGAAATACATACGAACAATATGCTCAATAGTGATCCATTACTACTCCCCGGTTATGCAATCAGGCCTCCTGCCGACTATATGAGGAGACACTAATCATTTGTCCGTCCCGGAACATTTCTTCTCTTGAGTAATCCGGCACATTCCTGACTGAGATGACATGAGCGATTTCTGCTTCCCCGGATCGGGTTTTCATGATCAATCACCCTTGGGAAAATCCCAGTAATTCCGGATAAACTGTCCGATAAAACAATCAGAAAACTCGCAACAGTCACACCCGGTTGAGGGACATGACACCCCATAACGTTGAAATACGGCTGCAGTCTCCTTGTTAAAATTACCGTTCACATTCCGGTAATTTTCCCAGATACTGCCCATCTCATCACCGGCCTGAAACAGTCCAGCGGAACTTTCAAAGACGGGAATTTTCCTCACTCGTCCCGATATTGAACAAAGGAATTTATTGAATCTTTGTCAGAAAGCAATTTTTGAAACAAATTTTGCAACAATATACTTGGAATTGCCAGTAATTAGTAAAAAAGGAAAGGATTTGCAGGAGATAATCAGAGGAGTGCAGGATTTGTTTTTTCCAGGGTTAGCTCAAGAACGCCATCGGAAAACCGTCTTTTGCTGAATCTTACTTCGCAGGGGATGGTGATTACTCGTTTAAACTGTTTAACGGTATTGACCGCAACAATGGTAACAGAGGTCGAATGGTTTTCAAGATCGATCTTGATCTTCTCCTCTGCGATTCCTGGCAGTTCAGCAAGAATGCGGAGGAATTTTCCTTCATCAATAACCGTAGTAACCGGTTCGATAATTTTCAGTGTTTTGTTGATTTTTGAATTTTCTTTTCCCATAATCCTGATCTCCTATTCCTTTTTTTTGATGCCCGTTGGTTTTTCACCGGGGGTTATTCCCCGTATTCCCTTCTTGTTTTTCCCGGGGCATAGCGGAAAATGATCGGGGGGAACTATTCTGATCGATAGCTGGTATACAAACAGGGTCACTGGCTTCGTGCAGTGCTTTTAGCGTTGGTGAACCTGATCGATGAGGCAATTAGAACCGGTTTTTTCCTTTGGAGGTTATTTCCTTGCGGATGTATGGGATGTAAAAACCCGGTCCCCAATGTTTACAATTCCCCCGATGCATCCGTTCGTGTGGCAATGTTTCGATGCTGGCGGGCAGCCTCCAGACAGTCACATGAGATTTTTTCTCTCCTAAAGATGGCGGCCAACTCTCCAGGGGTACGATTATACCCGGTGACTACATCATTATGAAAGAAGATAAACCCGACCGGACTTTGCAAATCTTGTTGCATTTTTTTTAAGGCGCAATGGCTGACCTGTTCAGGAGGAAGGGAACTATATCTGCTTTGCCATAATCAGGGATGAACCACCTTTTCGTTCATCAGTGTTTGATAAACGCCCCCCCATTATTTTTTTCATGAATATCCGCGCCGTTTCCCCTTCCACATCCTATGATATGTTGGAACACCTGCGTGAAGTCATCGAGTTTCTGGCTGATGTGTTTTTTTCCAATTTCCGTAGGACAATACAATTTGGATTTTCCTGAAACCCTGATCTCAAGGTACCCGTTGTCCAGAAGATCATGGAGGATGGTGTAGACCCGAGCCTGCGGAATAAACACCTTGTACCGGTTGTGAATCTCATGGACGATATCATACCCGGACATCGGCTTGTCCAGGAGAGAAAGGACCACCGGTTCCAGCGATTTTTTTACCACGTCATCGATGGTTGACTGGGGGACAACAGAAACGGAGCCGGCTGGAAATGTATGATGGGCAAATGAAAGGGTTGTCTCTTTGCCGGTAGACACAATGATTTTGGGAATCCCTTCGGCCAGGGATTGTATCAGGGTATGATCAATCTTCCCGATATTCATGGCAAGGATCCCGCAAACGGGAATCCCGGTCTCCTTTTTTTCAAGAAGTAATTTCCGGATTGCAAGAATATCATCGAACTCTCCTGTTTCCGAAAAATCAAGCAGGATTTGCAGAGAATCCGGTGTACCTGAACCCGACAGGGAATCTGTGCATGCATCCAGGACGGCCAGCAGGGTATAGACTTCGTTTCGTTTTATCCGGTGGGAGTAGAGTTCTTTTCTCTGGATCTCTTTTGGGAAGTATTTCGGGAGCGTTGACTGGAAATAGGCAAACAGGTTGCGTCCTCCCTTTTTTATCCCCACTTCCAGAGCGAATTTAAATATCGGCTCTTTTGCTACCTGGTCAGTATAGAGGAAGAGAACGATGTCGGTGAAGATATCCTGTAACAGTACGGTTTTTATTTCCGGCAGGTCGAGGCAGGCAACGCCATCCTGTTCCCGGAGGGCGGCATCCGTTCCCGCTCCCTTTTTTTCCTGTCCGGCTTTCCTTGATTTCTGCTCCTCCTGTTCAGTTGCTTTGCGGAACAGTGCCACTTCGATGGCTGCTTTGATCTCCAGTTCATTGAAGGGTTTTACAATATAGCCGTAGGGACGGGCACTTTTTGCTTGTTCAATCATGGCATCGTCGGCATACGCGGTGACAAAAACAACCGGAATATCCAGTTCCTTCGTGATGATCGTTGCTGCCTCAATGCCATTCATCTTTCCTGGCATGACGATATCCATCAGTACAAGATCCGGCTGGGTACGCCGGGCCTTATCGACAGCATCTTCGCCGGAGGCAGCCAT
This sequence comes from Methanoregula sp., assembly GCA_049697815.1. Lineage (GTDB taxonomy): Archaea > Halobacteriota > Methanomicrobia > Methanomicrobiales > Methanospirillaceae > Methanoregula. The sequence continues at coordinate 19,549 of JBAVWM010000046.1, forward strand.
ACCGGCAATGGTATATCCCATTACGCTCAGGCGTTCTTCCAGCTGCAATAAGATGATCCCTTCATCATCAACAACAAGTATTTTTGACATACGTTTTCACGTCCCCGCCCCTATTACATGAAATTCCATCCTCATTTCTGTACCATTCCGGCTCTTAAACGTAAATGATCCCTTCAACTGGTACTGTATCAGCGTCCTGATCAGTTTGAGTCCAAGACTCTCGGTACGGCTGATATCAAAATCTGCGGGTAACCCTATTCCATTATCATGAACCGTAATCCTGATGCGGTTGTTCTTCTGCACTGCAGAAATGTTAATGGTACCTTTTTTTCGCCCAACAAACGCATGTTTATACGCATTTGAGAGGACCTCATTCACAACAAGCGCACAGGGAATGGCCTGGTCGACCGGGAGAAATAATTCAGGGGAATGAATCTCGCAACCGATCTCGTATCCCTGAGAGGAATAAATATTTGATAATGCGGCTATCTGGTCCTGGATCTGCCCCGTTAAACTGACTTTTCCGAACTGTTTACTCTCATAGAGCCGTGTATGGATTTGTGCCATTGTCTGGATTTTCAGCATTATATCGGTCAGGATGCTGTTTGTCGATTCATCACCGGAACGCATACGGGTCATATCCAGCAGACCGGAGATCAGCTGGAGATTATTCTTGACCCGGTGGTGGATCTCACGGAGCAGCACTTCCTTTTCCTGTAAAGAAGCCACCAGTTTTTCCTCTGCATGTTTGCGATCGGTAATGTCCCGGTAACTCCATACCCTGCCAACCACGTTATCCCCGATTTTCTGCGGTTTTGAATACCGCTCAAAGATTTTGCCGTCGTTAAATTCGATCATGTCAAAACTTTCGCGTCCCGGGTGGGACTGGAACTCTTTGAGGCTGGCTAAAAATCCTTCTGGCTCCTTCAGTTGCGGCAGGACATAATTCATTACCACGTCATTATCTCCCGATTCCAGCAAGTCCGGGGAGATATTCCACATATTCATAAAATTCTGGTTATATCCGGTGATAATACCCTGCTGGTCGACCACAATGATACCGTCTGCTGTTGATTCAAGGGATGCATTGAGAAGCGACAGGGTTTTTTTCAGTGTTGCATCGGATATTTTTCGTTGCCGGATCTCTTCTTCAAGCACCGTGTTCATTTTTGCATATTCCAAAGCCCGGAGCCGGTATTCGGACTCTATTTTTTTCCGGTCGGTGATATCCTGTCCCTGGGCTATCGTTGACACGATAGTCCCATCCGCCCCGAAAATAGCGGCAGAGTTCCAGAGTACTGTCCTGATATCTCCGTTCTTGTGGAGAATGGGCATTTCCACACTTTCCCATCGTTCCCCTTCCATGGTCTTCCGGATAAGATCCATTGCCTCAGTAAGATAACTTTCAGGAAGGAGAATGTCCACATGCTGCCCGAGGACTTCCTTTGCTTCCCTGCCCGTCAGGTGTTCGAATGCCCGGTTGAACAGGGTAATGCGGAATTGCGGGTCCCAGACTATGATGGGTGCATTGGCGTAGGTGATAAGATTGTCAAAATATTCCTTTGTTTCCCGAAGCTTATCCTCAACCTGTACCTGGTTTGTGATATCATAGGCGACCTCCCCGGTTTTCAGATCCCTGCATTCCATGATTTTTCCCATTCTTCGAGTATATTATAACAAGATATAACCTGATAGTAAAACCTTTTTTAAAAACTTAAAAAGTATTTCCCCCGTTTGCAATTTTTGGAAAGTTCAACAATTCATAATATCACGGTTAATGATGGCCTGTCTGAAATCTTTATCTCTTTAATAAGCGTTATAGCATAAATTTTGATACAATGCTCAGTGACTCTTCTGCCTGTGCAAAGAATGCGGTTATAGGAAAATGGATGCGGTGGCTGTTGCTCGTTGTTGCAACGATCCTTCTCTGCCTCCCGCTGCCCGGATATACGCAGAAAGTCCAATGCCGGAATAATAATCCGGTCCCTCCCGAAGAAGCCATGCAACGTTTTCTTATCCATTTACATGATGGGGAGCGTATACCATTTGCAAAACGAGTTCCAAAAAATGGAGTTCAGGGACACGCTATTATTTTCATAAGACATGAAGACATCCATGCCACAAAGATTCTTGAACACACGATCGTTGTTTCTCACGGCGATCCTCCTTATTGGTATTCTTGCCAGTATTGTACCAGCAGCAGCGGAGAGCGTAGCGTATATTCAGGTTACTTCGAGCCCTTCCGGCGCATTGGTATGCCTCGACCACTATCTCTGTCAGCGAACAACGGCCACGTTCACTACAACGCCGAACAGTTATCATGCCATGACGGTCTACCAGGATGGCTTCGAGGAGTACACCTCGTACGTATATTCAGGCGATCCCAATATGACAGCAAACGTAGAGGTAGAACTTTCTCAGGGTCCATTGCTGACCGGCACCCTGGATCTCGATTCCAACCCGACCAATGCAGACGTCTGGCTTGACAACCTGTATTATGGAACAACCCCGCAAATCATTGGCGGTCTTTCTGCAGGAACCCATACCCTGTTACTCAGAAATGCAGGCTACTATGATTACACGGAACCCTTCACGATCGTTGCAGGCCAGACCTCCACAAAGTACACGAAGATGACCCCCTACACGAAGACTTCAGGCTATGGCGATATCCGGATACAGTCGTACCCCGTGGGAGCAGCGGTCTATGTGAATAATAATTACAAGGGCACGACCATTTCATCTTCCGCGCTCTACGTCACCCAGCTCAGCCCGGGATCCTATTCAGTCCGCGTTACCCTGGCAGATTACCAGCCCTATACCGAGACCGCTGTTGTCACAGCGGGAGGCGTCTATGATATCCGTGCAAACCTGGTACCGGTAACGGCCGGCCCGACTCCCAACACAAACGGCCAGATCACGGTCAGGTCAAGCCCGTCAGGCGCCAACATTTACCTTGACAATGCATACCGGGGCATCACGCCACTTACCCTTGTAGAGATTCCACAGGGTAGTCATGCCATTATCCTAAAGTTGAACGGGTACCAGGACTGGCAGTCGTCAGTGAACGTAGCGGCACGGAGCAGCACCGATGTGTCTGGAACGCTCGTTGCCAACAATCCCCAGGCAACACCTACGGCACCTACGGCAGCTACCACTCAGTCAGTCCCTTACCAGACACGGGCCTCGATCCCGGTTATGACGATAATCGCCGCCATCGGGATCTGCGGTGCAGCAGCTATCGTGTACAGAAAGCAAGGATAACACCTCTTTTTTTTTTTAACAGAAGTTCGTTTAAGGCGGGTCCCCGCCGCAGCCACAGGTAGAGAATAAACCCTCCATAAACGATCAGGGAAAAACCGGTCTCACATGAAAGGCTGGCCAGCAAATACCACCGGGTGCTGCGTATATCAGGGTTGCATCCAGAAACACCTGGGAAAGATCCTTGCTGAAGATATGCACTAAGTGCATTCTTTGAAGAGGATCGTAAAAAAATCCTTTCAGTTTGAGAGATATTCGATGGTGGTGACCATGTGGTTTCCGGTTGCGTTTACAAAAAGAACCTTTTGTTTTTTAAAAAATCGTCAGCGCTCCACGCTGTTTTCTCACCGCCCGGGGGATGAAAAGACTGTTCCCGCCGGTTCCCTGAAAACGCCGTTGTAAAAAAAAAGTACGTCGGGACAGTTCCCCTCAGCAGCCAAGGTTCCACGCTGCCTGGTTCTGATTGTCGAGGTTAGCTACCACATAGGTAGTCCCGGATGAGAACGAGGCCGGTATCTCATAGATGAGATAACCCTCTGCCATGTTACTTTCGCCGCGATCGGTTCCCCAAAGGGTCCCACCATGCGTCCCGGCCTGTCCGACCTGGTTGGTATATTGTGTCCCGCTCACTTTGTCGATGAGCACATCGGGGCTATGGACGGATGAATAATTGTACATCTTCCCATCACTATACACGACAAACTGGTTCGCTGAAGGAGCACGTATGGCCTGGGTCCCGATATACTCTACACGGATGAATATGAACAGGAAGGTGTTCCCTTCCCCGGGTTTCTCCATGTTATACCCGTTCTGCAGCTCCAGGGGCTGTGAGGCAGCGGCCCGTTCGCGGGGGCTGTTCCATGACGAGGATGTCCAGTTGTAGTGGGGCCGTATCTCATACCGGTTCACGGTTGCAGAACCCTGTCCGTTCCCGCCCCCGAAGTAGGCATAATCGCCCAGGCCCAGAGCATCGGGAAAGGGGACTGCGGTTGGAACGGGAGTCAGAGTTGGCGATGGGATCTCCGATATGTTCGCTGAAAAATGTGACTGGACAGGCATAAATAAACTCGTGCATCCCGCGAAGAGGAGCATGAAGAATACGAGGCCAAACGTGGTAATCGTAAAAAATAATTTCATGCAAACCCTCCGCTCATGGGGATCGTGCATCTATCTCACGAGGTAGCATCCGTTTGAGAAGCATATCCGGTACCTGTTTTGAGGTGTGGACTGCCATATCGAAGTACGCCCGGTTGTCACGCTGACCTTTATATTTAAGGTTAATTACATAGTTTGTATCCATAAGCGTGATTGAGCCAAGGGTGGTGATCACCCCACGCCGTTCCGGTATAACTCTTTCTTCGTCCACCACCAGTTTCTGCTTGGCACCATCAATATCCGTAATGAGCTCGTTTTCGAACGACATTACGTTGATGCGGGAATTTCCGAGGGTAATTGTCTGGCCTTCAGGGAATGAAACTGCATAGTTTGTCGTAAATGGTAACGCGGTTCCTGGTGTTACATCGGTAATTGTCACGCTCATTGAGAACCAGGTAATGGCAGCTATGGCGATTAAAAGAACAACAAGGGCGATGGCGATCGTTATCCCGTAACCACCCGTTCCCTTTTCCCGTGCACGTTCCTCCTTCAGTCCCTGTTTC